>NZ_JAPVZI010000003.1:0-196792 GCF_041432315.1 Streptococcus sp. 27098_8_76
CCTGCCTCTTGAGTGCCTTTGGCCTCTACCCTAGCTTCTGGCAATTCTGGTTGCGTTAAGGATTGGCCTTCCTTACCTGCCTCTTGGGTGCCTTTAGCCTCTACCCTAGCTTCTGGCAATTCTGGTTGCGTTAAGGACTGACCTTCCTTGCCTGTTTCTTGAGTGCCTTTGGCATCTACTGGAGCTTCTGGTAAGTCCGGTTGGATTAAAGAGTGACCTACTTTTCCTTCTTCTTGGGTTCCTTTGGCATCTACTGGAGCTTCTGGCAAGGCCGGTTGCGTTAAGGATTGGCCTGCTTTGCCTTCCTCTTGGGTTCCTTTTGCTTCGATTGGAGCCTCTGGTAAGCTTGGTTGCGTTAAAGATTGACCTTCCTTACCTTCCTCTTGCGTCCCTTTAGCTACTTGATGAGTTGGTTCAGCTTGTGGGTTTGGAGTAGGTTGCACCTCTTTCTTCGTTCCGACTGCAATAACCTGCGAAACAGGTTTTTGAACCACTTGGTCTTCGATGACTTCTCTAACTTCCTGACCATTAACCATCGATACTTTAGTTACAAGACGACGCTGACCCTTTACTCCAGCTGTGACGATACGAGTCTGTCCTTCTGCTAGATTCGCATCTAGGCTTGTGATCGTTTCAAACGGAATCTCCACCAAGCTCTCTTCCTGTCTAGTCTGAGGCTTCTCAGATGAAGCTGGTTTTGATGGATGGAGTTCTGCTTCCTTAAAGTAGCCAATGTATTCATAGCCATCAATATGGATAATCCCTTCAGCCAAACCTTCATGTGTAGAGGCTGAAATAGTTTGGTTATAAGAAAGTAATTCTTTATTTTCAAATGCAAATGTCCCGTAAGGTACAAAGGTGCTGGCTCCTAAAGAACCAATCAAGAGAACACCTAGAACCTCTTTGCGACCTTTTTTGGACACCAAAAAGACTGCTAGAGAAGCAGTTGCCAAGCCAAGACCTGCCCAAGCTAGTTCCTTACTTCCTGTGTAAGGAAGTTGTTGACTGTTAGTTGCCTTCTTACGATAAACTACATAAAGAGTATCATCATCTTGAAATTCTGTAGGAACCTCATGATGAATCAGGGCTTTTTCAGACTCGGTCAATTCCTGCTCCGCCACATAACGGTAATGAACACTATGAGCAGCGCCTACTTCATTGGCTTGCACCTTATCCACTGAAAGGGTACTAGCACCAAAAAGAAAGGCCCCGATGGCTACAGGACCTACCCCAACAGTTAGCTTACGAATCGAATATTTGGTGATTTTTTCTAGTTGTTGTTTTGTTTTTCTCATTTTCACGACTTTCTAATAGAATCTTGCGGATAGTGCGCACGCGCACCTCCAATTAATTTTGGACGACTAGCCAACGCCGTTACGTGGGCATGACCAATCTCTCTCAAAAGAGGGCGAATCGGAACCTGAACATGCTTAACATGCATACCAATTGCAGTGTCTCCGATATCCAATCCAGCATGGGCCTTGATAAATTCAACCTCAACTGGATCTTGCATAAACTTGAAGGCTGCCAACTGACCTGAACCTCCTGCATGGAGAGTAGGAAGGACACTAACCATTTCCAGACCAAACTGCTCTGCCACCTGACGTTCAACAACGAGGGCCCGATTGACATGTTCACAGCCTTGAACAGCTAGATGAATTCCTTTTTCCTCTAAGATATCTAGGATGGTCTTCACAATGATTTCCCCAATTTCTTGGCTGGATTCCTTGCCAATCTGACCACCTATCACTTCACTAGAAGAAAGGCCTAAAACAAAGATAGATCCTTGCTTCAAATTGGCCTTTTCTAATACATCTTTTACAATCTGGCTTGTTTCTCTTTGAATGTCTTTTTCCTTCATACTTGATACCTCTTTTGTCATTATCTATCATATCGTTTTTTCTTGTTTTTAGCAAGATAGACAACCTAGAAAGCTTGCCCAATTACGCATAAAACTCCCAGAATTGACTGGGAGTTAGCTAGTTTCTATTCTATTTATGTATATTTCAACCGTCGTTCCTTTTGAGGGAGCAGAATCGATTTTCATCTGGTAATGTTCTCCAAAATGAAGTTTGAGCCGTTGGTCAACATTTTGAAGACCAACTCCCCCACGCTTGAGTTGACTTTGACTACTATCGCCCGAAGCTTGGAAACCAACACCATCATCCTCAATGCGGATGACCAATCCTAAATCCTGTTTCTGGACAGTAATTTTAATATGGCCCTGACCTTCCTTTTCCTTAATGCCATGGTAAAGAGCATTCTCTACAAGGGGTTGCAACACCAGCTTAGGCAAGACTAGATTATCAAAGGCAGGATTTTCATTAATCTCATAGTCTAGCTTATCTCCATAACGTTGTTTCTGGATAAAGAGATATTGACGGACATGATTGATTTCGTCAGACAGGGAAATCAAGTCCTTACCTTGATTGAGCGCCAAGCGGAAATAGGTTGCCAAGGACTTGGTCACCTGCACCACTCGCTGACTGTCCTGAAATTCAGCCATCCAGATGATGGTATCCAAGGTGTTATAGAGGAAATGCGGATTAATCTGGCTTGATAGGGCTTGAAGTTGGTACTGACGGGTCGTTTCTTCCTGCCTGCGAATATCTGCCATGAGCTGATCAACTTGATCCAACATGGCATTGAACTGGCGAGTCACCTCTCTCAGTTCATAGGCACCAGCTTCCTTGGCACGAAGATTCTGATTACCAGAAGCAATCTCCAGCATGATTTCTCTCAAGTCATTCAAAGGAGCAATCCAGCGCTTGAGACTGAACCAAACCAAGCAGAGACAGGCAAGAAGAGATGTGACACTGGCTCCAAGCAAGGTCCACATGAGTTGACTCCGAACCTGGTCTAACTTTTCCAATGATGACACGCCAAGCACCGTCCAATCAGTTCCTGCAATCTTTTCCTGACTGACGTAGGATTGGTGGTCTAGCGTATAGCCCTGCCCCGTTTCAATATAGGGTTTCATGGCCTCCATTTCGCTAGCTGAGCTATAGACTGTATGTTTAGGATGATAGACAAATTCATGGTTTTCATTGATGATAAATGCAAAGCCCTGCTGACCTAACTGGAGTTGATTGAGATAGGCTTCCAAAGTTTCATAAGAAATATCCAAACGAAGCACACCCAGATTGGCTCCCTTTGCATCAAGAAGTTCCTGAGTAACAGAAATGACCCACTGACTATCTGATTTACGAGCTGGAGTTAAAACTGGCTTAGCTCCCTGATGAATGGCCTGTTGGTACCAATCTTCAGCCATCATATCAGAGGAAGTTTTCATCTGCACACTATCATCTGTAGAAATGACCTGACCTGATTTGGTGACCAGTACAACAGCTTTCAAATCTTGGTCTGCCTTCAAGATAGTCAAAAATAGATCTCGAATTCCCTTGATTTTGTCTTGACTAGGATTCTCAGCATAGGCTAGGACATCCGTCTGCTGGGTCAAACTGGTCGAGGTGGTTTCTAATTTTTTGATATAAGACTGGATAAAGTGGCTAGTTTGGCTGATAGTCGTTTGACTATCGCCTTCAATGGTTGCCTCAATGGCTGATGAACTAGATCGATAATAGAAAGTCCCAACCAGAGCGAGGAGAATGAGAAAAACTAGAAAGATGGAAATAACCATTCTGACTAGGAGAGAAGAACGATTCATCAACCTTCTCCCTTCTTAAACTGACGAGGTGTCACACCCGCAATCTGTTTAAAGCGTTGGGTAAAGTAATTCATATCTTCAAAGCCAACCTTTTCTGCTATCTCGTAAATCTTCAGGTCTGTAGTTAAAAGCAAGAGCTTGGCTTGTTTGACACGTTCTCTCACCAGATAATCCTGAAAAGGCAGGCCCAACTCTTTCTTAATCAAAGAACTCAGATAAGTCGGACTAAAGCCCAAGTCACTGGCTAAAGACTTTAAACTAAATTGGCTATCAGCTAGATGAGACTGAATTTTCTGGGCTATGTTTCCTTCAAACTTATCAGTTAGTAAATCTTGTAACTGCTCTTCTTTCTCTTCCTTGTCCAATTTTTGCTTGATTTTCCCCAACATTTCCTCAATATCCTGACGAGAAAAGGGTTTGAGCAGGTAGTCATCTACACCTAGTTTGACAGCAGAAAGGGCATAATCAAAATCATCGTAACCTGTCAAAAAAACTAGATGAACCTGAGGATAGGTTTCTCGGACCAGACTGGCCAACTGGATGCCATTTAGCTGGGGCATGTTGATATCGGTTAAAACAATGTCTGGCACCTGCTTTTGAATCAGCTCCCAAGCCTGCCTTCCATTTTCAGCCTGACCGATGATTTCCATATCGTAGGCTGCTACATTAACCAGTTTGGTCAAGCCTTGTCTTACCAGATATTCATCTTCTACAATTAAGATTGTATAGGTCATGCTTCTCTCCTTTGTCACTTACTAGTATCAGTATAGCAAAATTCTCCTCTAACTGCTTAGGAAAGCCCTCTTAATCGACATAATCTAGTAAATAAGCGTAGCCTTTTTCTTCCATTTGGTCTTTGGGAATAAAGCGGATAGAGAGACTATTAATACAGTAGCGCAAGCCACCCTTGTCCTGTGGGCCGTCCGTAAAGACATGACCAAGGTGAGAATCTCCAACTCGGCTCCGCACTTCCATGCGTGTCATATTGTAGGACTTATCTTCCTTATAGGTGGCAACATCTGGACTGATTGGTTGGGTGAAACTAGGCCAGCCACAACCAGACTCAAACTTATCCTTTGATGAAAAGAGGGGTTCGCCAGTTGCCACATCCACATAGATACCAGATTCAAATTTATCCCAGTAGCGGTTTGAGAAAGCCCGTTCTGTTTGATTTTTCTGGGTAACTGCATACTCCTCAGGTGACAGGGTCTTTTTCAATTCTTCATCACTTGGTTTGGGATATTTGCTGGCATCAATGACAGGATAAGCCGCCTGATTGACATTGATATGGCAGTAGCCATTTGGATTTTTCTTGAGATAGTCTTGGTGATAGTCCTCAGCCACCACAAAATTCTTCAAGGCCTCCTTTTCAACTGCTAGAGGTTGATCGTATTTCTTCGCTACCTCATCAAAGACCTGGTTAATCACCTCTAAATCCTTGTCATCTGTGTAATAAACACCAGTACGGTACTGGGTTCCCACATCATTTCCTTGTTTATTTTTGCTGGTTGGATTGATAATGCGGAAATAATGAAGCAGGATTTCCTTGAGGGAAATTTGCTTGGCATCATAGGTAACATGGACAGTCTCCGCATGACCTGTTTGGTTAATCAATTCGTACTTGGTTGTTTCCCCTCTACCATTTGCATAGCCTGATACGGCATCTGTCACACCAGGAACGCGAGAAAAATACTCCTCAACTCCCCAGAAACATCCACCAGCTAGATAAATTTCGTGCAAGTCTGCATCTTTACTCACTTCTGTTTTTTTCACTGTTTTTCCTCCTTGGCTAACTGATGCTTTCTCAATTTGCGAGCTATCTGTCTGCCCTGCATTTCGCATCAATAGAAAATAGAAACCGGTTATGGCTAGGAAAAAGATTCCTGCCAAGACAAACAATTTTACTTTATCATTCATGACCTTTCTCTACCCCATTTCTTTCAATGTTTTTAAAATCATATCCTTATCCATAAAACCAGGTTGCGTTTTGACTAGCTTACCTTCCTTGTCTATAAAGGCTTGAGTTGGATAAGAACGAACACCATAAGTTTCCAAAAGTTTACCTGATGGGTCAATTAGAACTGGGAAATTTTTATAATCCAAGCCCTTGTACCAGTTCTTAAAGTCTGATTCTGCTTGTTCCCCCTTATGTCCAGGAGACACCACTGTCAAGACCACATAGTCGTCTCCAGCATCTTTAGCAATTTCATCCGTGTCAGGAAGACTAGCTAGACAGATGGAACACCAAGAAGCCCAGAATTTGAGATAGACTTTCTTGCCCTTGTAATCAGACAAGCGATATGTCTTGCCGTCTACTCCCGTTAGTTCAAAATCAGCAACCGCCTGACCTTTAGTCGCAGTTTGCGCACTGACTTGTTCTGTTTTTGTTTGCTCCTTCATGGTAGATTCGTCTGACATATTTTTAGCCGAACAGGCTGCCAAGCAACAAATTGAGCCTACTCCAAGGAGACATGTTTGCCATTTTTTCATTTCTTATTCCTCTCTATTCAAATAATCTTGTTAAAATAGAAGCATTTCCCAAAAGCACCAAGATTCCCATCACGATAATGAGGAAACCACCTACTTTTTTGAGGGTTCCAAGGTAGGGATGAAGTTTTCGGAAATGTTTCAAAACATAGCTGGAGGCAAGAGCTAGAACCAAGAATGGTAGTGCCAAACCCAGCGTGTAAACCAACATGAGACCAGCTCCCTGCCAAGCACCTGAGCCACCTGAAGCCGCCAAGGCTAAAACAGAGCCCAGAACCGGTCCCACACATGGCGTCCAAGCAAAACTAAAGGTCAAGCCCAGTAAAAATGCCTGACTATATTCCTTACCCTTTTGCCCTTGTCTATTTAATTGTAACCTTCTTTCCTTGTAAAGTCCTTTCAAATGTAAGACTTCAATCTGGTGCAAGCCCAAGAGAATGATAACCGCACCCGTCACATACTGAAACCAAGAAGCATACAGCAAATTGCCTAAAAAACCAGCACCATATCCCAGTAAGATAAAGATAAAAGAAATACCCGCTATAAAGGCCAGAGTTCGCAATAAACTAACAACTGAGATTGAATATTTTCCACTAGAAGCCTGAGCACCATCTTTGTCATCCAACAAGACCCCTGCATAAACCGGTAACAAGGGTAAAATACAAGGAGAAAAGAAGGAAAGAATTCCAGCAAGAAAAACACTGATAAAAAAGATTATATTATCCATTGCCTTCCTCCATTCTTTGATTTGATAGGACTATTATAGCCCCAAAACTCCAGAAAAAATAGGGAAAATGATAGGGAAAAATAGGAATTTAATCAGGTTATACTTCAAATAAATCAAAAAAACATGAGTAAAAGGGTAAGCTATCTTAGTTTTTTGAGCCAACATTTAGTAAATTAAAAAACAGATTCTTCCATCTATCGCGGAAAAATCTGTCATTGATTTACTGATTTACAAAAACTCCAACCACGGTTTACGAACCTTATCTTTGCTGGTTCCTCTGTATTTTTTTAGTTCTAAGAACGCCATTTTGACCATTATTGGTAATAGTCTTACAACAAGGCCTCAAACTCAGCAACGGTCATTCCCAATTGCTGGCTGGCAACCTCAGGTGTTAGAAGACCTTGGCGAACTAGATTTACTAAACCTACTTTTAACCCCTCTTCGATACCCTCTGCACGGCCACGTTCTAATCCTTTTTCTTCAGCTTGTTCCAAGGCATAGTCCTGTGCCAACAATGCCTGTTCTTCTCGCATACGTAGTTGACTAAACATTTTCCTGTCCTCCTCAGACCAGCTCTTGTAGTCCAGCAGTTGGTCTGCCTGGCTGATGGCTCGCTCAGGTTGTTGGGTAAAGGGCTTGTTCCCAAAAAACTCCAACCACGGCTTGCGAACCTTGTCTTTGCTGGTTTCTCTGTATTTTTTTAATTCCAAGAATGCCATCTTGACCAGATGGTTTTCTTGACCGTTATTTGTTATGGTTAAGACCTCACCTGTCGTGTCCTCTCGCATACTAAAGCTATGAAAAGCTTGATCATCTTGAAAGTAGTTACTATCTACAATTGCGATAGCGTATACTGGTGCGATGTGTTTATAACTCTGGTGAGTATTGCCTTCTTGCTGGCGAATTTTTTCAAGATTTTGATTGACCTGACTACACAGGTAAGCCCACAGGCGATTGATGAAAAAATTCTGATGATGCACCTGAATCTCAATAATTACTTGTGTCCCATTGTCCAACTCCGCTAAGACGTCTATACTGGTATAGAAATCCTGCGCCGAGTACGACAGGGTAGGCAAGACATGAATATTGCTTCCCTCCAAAATCGTTACAGTTTTTGCAGGTAAATCCAACATATCGCGAATAAATTGACAAGTGATTTCTGGATTGCTAAAAATCTTCTTAGCAACCAAATCGTTGGTCGGGCTGATGCCCGGATGTCTGAGAATCATTCTTTCTCTCCTTTCATTATAGCACATTTTTTAATCTAGGATTACTAGATTCACTGACTCTATCTATTTATTTATTCGGAAAAGAAAGGATAAATGAAATAGTAAATAAAAAAATAAGAACAGCGGATAAGCAATAAATGTTAAGCTTATCTATCCTTCTTACTTATCTGGTAATAAATGAGGTCCGCAAGATAGCCCTTTCTCTCCACCCCATTTGCAACAGTTTTTAGATAGGACATTCCAGCCTTCTCCATGACACGACCTGAAGCTGGATTGAGACTGACATAACGTGCCTTGACTTCTTGAAAACCTGCTTGAGTAAAACAAAAGTCCAAAACAGCTTTCAAGGCCTCTGTCATAATCCCATGTCCCCAGTAAGCCTTGCCTAGCACATAGCCAATTTCACAAGAAGAATCGTTCTCATCTATTGCAACGATACTGATATCTCCTATCACCTGCTCTGACTTTTCTTTGAGACAAATGGCCCATTTGTAATAGTTGGGATTGGTATAGGAGGCAACCCAATTTCGAATCGAGTTTCGAGTGATTTCGACATTAGAATGGGGATCCCAGGTAACATAGGTCAGATTCTCAGCGGATGAAGCCCAATTCTGAAACATGGCTTCTGCATCACTTTCCACAAATCTTCGCAAGATTAAACGATCTGTCTGTAATATTTGCGTACCGATTGCTTTCATGACGCTACCTCGCTTTCTGATAGATGATTCTCTGCCCAACCTCAATTTAAATTTACTTTGCTTTTGAATTTCAATGTAATAAGCTAAAAAGGTCCACCGGACCTTCCTCGCTTTCTTATTTCTAAACTCGGGGTAAAAAGTTCTCTCACTTTCTTATTTCAAGGTGAGAGGCTGAAAACCTCCACTGAAGGTTATTCTTGCTTCCCAGTTTCTAGGCAAGAAGCTAAAAAGGTCCCCCGGACCTTTTTACTCCCAAAAGTTATCGAATACAGTGATGGGTAGGTGGCGTTTGTGTTGGCCTTTGTGCCACCAGTTTTCGATTCTTGCTTGGGCTTCTGGGCTGATTGTTTTGCCTTCTAGGTAGTCGTCAATCTCTTCATAGGTGACTCCGAGGGCTACTTCATCAGCTAGACCTGGTTTATCTTCTTCTAGGTCTGCTGTTGGGATTTTTTCATAAAGTGCTGGGTCTGCACCAAGTTCCTTCAATAGTTGTTTTCCTTGGCGTTTATTGAGGCGGTAAAGAGGGAGAATATCCGCACCACCGTCACCAAACTTGGTAAAAAAGCCTGTGATATTTTCCGCAGCATGGTCTGTCCCAATGACCGCTCCGCTATGGGAACCAGCAAGGGCATACTGAGCAATCATACGGCAACGAGCCTTGATATTGCCCTTGTTAAAGTCTGAAACAGAGCTACCTGTCGCTTCTACTGCAGCTGTCATGGTATCAGCTGATTCCTTGATATTGACGACTAAACTGACATCAGGCTGGATGAAGGCTAGGGCTTTTTGAGCATCTGCTTCATCAGCTTGCACTCCATAAGGCAGGCGGACAGCGATAAATTTGTAGCTATCATCCCCTGTCTCTGCTCGCAGTTCTTCCATGGCCAGTTGAGCCAATCGTCCTGCTAAGGTTGAGTCTTGTCCTCCAGAAATTCCTAGTACAAAAGTTTTTAGGAAGGGATGCTTTCTCAGATATCTTTTTAAAAAATCAATGGAACGACGGATTTCTTCCTGGGCATCAATCACCGGTTTGACACCTAGCTCTTGGATAATCGTTTCTTGCAAACTCATTCTTCTTCTCCTTCACCGAGGGCTTCCTTACGCATTTTGTCAATCAAATCCATCTTGTCTTGCCATACATCACGCGCCAAATCGACTGGATAGTGCTGCGGATTGAGCACGCGCTTGTACTCATCCCAAAGCTTGTCAAATTCCTTACGGGCATAAGCCTGAATCTCAGTTAAGCTAGGCAGGTTGTAAATCAATTTTCCGTCTTTGAAGATATCCACCAAGAGAGGCACGGCATCAAAATTACGAACGGTCTTCTTGATGTAGGTATAAGTCGGATGGAACATCTTGATTTCTGTCATGTCGCTTACATCTACGCCATCATAAGTGATATAATCGCCTTCTGACTTGCCTTTTTCACGACTGGTAATACGCCACACCTGCTTCTTACCTGGCGTAGACACTTTTTCAGCATTATTTGACAGCTTAATAGTATTGCGCATCTGGCCATTTTCATCTTCGATTGCAACAATCTTGTAAACTGCCCCAAGAGCTGGCTGGTCATAAGCTGTAATCAGCTTGGTACCCACGCCCCAGACATCAATCTTGGCCTTTTGCATCTTGAGGTTGAGGATGGTATTTTCGTCCAAATCATTTGAAGCATAAATCTTAGCCTCTGTAAATCCAGCCTCGTCCAGTTGCTGACGGACTTTCTTGGAAATGTAAGCAATATCCCCAGAGTCAATCCGCACACCCATAAAGTTAATCTGGTCACCCAGTTCACGCGCCACCTGAATGGCAGCTGGAACTCCAATGCGAAGGGTATCATAGGTATCCACAAGAAAGACGCAATTTTTGTGGGTCGCAGCATAAGCCTTGAAAGCTTCATAGTCATTTCCATAAACCTGAACCAAAGCATGGGCATGGGTTCCCAAAACAGGAATGTCAAAGAGTTTACCAGCGCGCACGTTGCTGGTTCCATTGGCTCCACCAATCACCGCTGCGCGTGTTCCCCAGATAGCCGCATCCATTTCTTGAGCCCGACGTGTCCCAAACTCCATCAAGGGTTCATCTTCGATGACCGAACGAATACGAGCTGCCTTAGTCGCCACCAAGGTCTGGTAGTTGACGATGTTCAAAAGAGCCGTTTCGACCAACTGACATTGGGCTAGAGGACCTTCCACCTGCACAATCGGTTCATTGGCA
Source organism: Streptococcus sp. 27098_8_76 (assembly GCF_041432315.1). Lineage (GTDB taxonomy): Bacteria > Bacillota > Bacilli > Lactobacillales > Streptococcaceae > Streptococcus. Next base: position 11,023 of record NZ_JAPVZI010000003.1, read on the forward strand.
AAAACCAAATCCCCTTCTTGGGCAGAACGAACGGTCAACTCCAACTGGAAATTGCGAAGGTAATCCAAGAATGCTCCATGATAGCCTAGAGACTCCAAATAGGCAATATCACTATCTGAAAAACGCAAGTCTTCAAGATAATTCACAATTCTTTCCAAACCTGCAAAAACCGCATAGCCATTCTTAAAAGGCTGTTGGCGGAAATAAACCTCAAAGACCGCCTTTTTATTGTGAATTCCTTGGTCAAAGTAAACCTGCATCATGTTAATCTGGTACAAGTCCGTGTGCAATGTCAAACTATCATCTGGATACATACTTTTCCTACTTCCTTAGCTAGAAACCCATGAAAATTTTCAAGAACTTTCATGTATTCCAATAAATTAGTACTATTATATCACATTTTATCTGGATTGAGAAAAGAGTAACAAGCTATTCTCCACTCTCCAGTTCATCCATGTCTTGCTCAAATTTTTTCTGAGCCCATTCGCCATAGCTCTTAAGACCAAGATTGCCAATAAAGACCCAGGGAAGATAAATAACATAAGTAATTGCCCAAGCAGATAGGTATTTAACGTTCAAAGGATTGTGCTGATAAACTTCTATGTTGAATTGATAATTCTGTAACATCAAAAGAGCCGTAATAGCCAAGGTTAAGAAAAAACAACCCAAAATCGTAAAATGAAAACGACTATAGTAGGTTACTCCCAGATAACGGGCACGATTGAAAAAGAAGAAAATTCCTACTATCAGAGTATACACTAGAAAATTCGGATTAAAAAGAGATGGAGATAACACTGCTACTAAATAGCTTAGAAGTACAAGCCCAATAAAGAGTGAAAAAGACTCTGCCCCAGCTTTATTGATTAGTTGTTCTTCTCTTTCGTCAAGTAATTGATAATGAATGAATTTATTTACCATCTTCTTCCTCCCAAAATAGTTGGTCTAGGGTTTTTCCTAAACATCTGCAAATAGACTGGCAAAGCGAGAGACTGGGATTGTATTTTCCCGCCTCTATCAAACCAATAGTCTGGCGCGTCACCCCCACAGCCTCTGCCAGTTGACCTTGAGTTAAATCAAGCTCTACACGAGCTAATTTCAATTTTAAATTTTTAGCCACCTGCGTCCTCCTTATAGTTTTAATACTCATCTACTCTTAAAAAATCCAAAACCAACACAAGCTGTCAGCTATTTATTATAACCTCATTAATTAGCACTCCAATATTATCTTCAGCCTAAAATCAGTATGTTGGATTGTTTGAAATAAACTTCCTAGTTTGCTATTTGATTTTTTGTTTAGTATTAGCTTTAGTAGGGTCTTTTAAACGAGTTTTGATTGCTTATATTTCTTATTTAGTTGATTTCATATCACTATTATATAATGCTTTTGGAAATGAGTCTAGCATAAGACAAAAACGTGTACACAACAAGAGCAGGAGCATACCAAGATGACTGATTTTTTGCTGGATTTTAAGTCTGTAAAATAATACTAAATGAAACTAAAATGAATACTTCTTGCTTTTCTTGAGAGTGAAAAAGTACAATAAAATGATTGTAGTGATTACCACAAGATACTGACTAATAGACATCGTATTTGAAGCAACAAATACAGGTAAGGAATAAAAAGGAAGAAGTTCAATTGCTTTGATAAACAAATCATTACTAGTATTCATCATAATCGTATTTAATATATTAGGGATAAAGAGTAGTAAAGCTACTAAAATACCAAATACCAAGCCACTTTTCAATTTGTATAAATAAAAAATGTAAGATAATAGAAAATAAAATAGGACTAACAAAATTGTATTGACTACAATGGCTGCTATAAAATCTAATCCTAAATCACCTGGAACACCCAATTTACTTACGATGACTAGTAGCACAATGCCATTCAAAGCATAAATAATGGAAACTGAGATGGCATATATAAAATTAGACAAGACGTAAATCATCCGATTTTTCTGTTGATTATAAAATAAACTTATCGTATTGTGGGAAAAATCCCTGCTAATAATTCGGTTAGCATGTATAACAGCCATTAACATACCGAGCATAGCATAAAAATTTGAAATATGCTTAATACCAAGTGATGTCCCTTGAGTCTTTAGAATAAAGAATGTAACCAGTATCGGCGGTATAAACGAGATAAGCAAACCGAGATATATTACGCCTGATGAATATAAATCTCTTATATTTTCCTTAAGAAAATTCAATTTATTTAATTTCATGATTATAACCTTCCTTTATTTTGAACGATTTAGATAAATATCTTTAAGCGTTTCTTTTTTAGTTTCAAAATCAACTACTTTAATAGAGTTTTCGTTAAAAAATTTAAAAAGCTCACTACTTTGAATATTCCCAGACATAGTAATTCTCAGTCCCTCTTCCTGAACAATATCCCCAAATTCTTGTTTGGTAATGAAAATGTCTCTATCTGTAGCTGATGAAAAAGCTATCTCAAACAAGCAATTATGACTATCTTTTCCTACTTTTTGAAATGTCAAAAGCCCGTTCTCCAAGAAAAGAACCCTCTCACAAATTTCTTCAATATCTTCTAATTTATGACTCGATATTAAAATTCCAACATTTTCATGTAAAGCTAAATTTTTTAGAACCGCTAAAACTATTTGTGATGATTCAATATCTAAACCATTAGTCGGTTCATCTAAAATCAATATATCAGGTTCCGTAACAAGAGTTAGAAGCAAAGCTAATTTTTGTTTTGTACCCAAAGAATAGGTCTTTACTTTTTTATTAATAGACTGAGTCGAATCTAACTCTTGGATCAAACTTCCAAATCTTTCTTGATTGTAGTCAACACCATATAAGTTTGACAAATATTTTAAATTCTCTAAACCTGTTTTAGATAAAAATAATTTTGGTTCTTCGATTAAATACCCAACATTATCACTACTTATAATATTCCCTGAAGTCGGTTGATTATTCTGAACAAGAATTTTCATCAACGTACTCTTACCAACTCCGTTTCTCCCTACTAGACCAACAATTTCACCCTTGTTAAGTGCGAAATTTATATCTTTGAGAATGGTTGAATGACCATAATGCTTACTTACATTTATAACTTCCATTTTTTATTCCTCCATTAATATTCTTGGTTTTTTCTTTGATTCTCATTAATTTTAAAAAGTTGCGCCTCTTTTTAACAACATTATATCATATATCTAACTTAATGCAATATATAAATGTCATTTTGTAAAATTTTATTAACAAAAAACTCTCTACCATAAAAAATAGAGAGTGTTAAGTTTAAATATAGGGTTTCAAAATATCGACGACATCACTTCTTTTCTTAACCTGATAAGACTTGATTCCCAATTTCTCAGCTGCAATTGTATTGTCCTCAATATCACCTAGAAAGACACAATGTGTAGGATTTAACTGGTATTTATCGAGAATCTACTTCATACTTATGTCAAGCCCCCCTCTTTGATTTATGCTTTCATATTCTCCTTACAAATCCTTTTGGTAATAATATCTTTGCCCAATGTAGGGATAGTCTTGTAACCTAAAGACTTCCTTGTAGCCATGCCTTTTATAAAAATCAGGAGCTTGAAACTGGTAGGTATTGACAAAAGCAAAACGACAGTTTCGATTCTTAGCTTCAGTTTCTGCTTGCTGCAATAGCTTTGAACCGATTCCTTGCCTTCTCAGTTCCTCTTTTACAAATAAATACTCGATTTCTAGCCAATTTCCAAAAGTCTCTGCTATCAAACCTGCCAGGAGATTGCCCTTTTCATCTTCGACATAAAGATTAAGTGGCTCACTTTCAGCCTCTTCTCTTTTGGAACGATTATAAGCACGAATCAGATTCCCAATTTCTTGCGCCTTCTGGGAATCCTCATTTTCCAATTTAAAGTACATCTAAACCTCCTTGAAAACTGATACAGCTTGATTATAAATTTATTACAAGGATTTAGAAGTTGCGGTGCACTATTCTAGATTCAATATACTATACCTCTTCCTCCCTACTCACCTGAGTACAATCCTATTTAAAAAACATGGGCTCATATCAAAAAGCACCTCAAAAAGGTATTACCAAGTTGCAATACTTTTTTTGAGGCTCTTTTGTCTTGTTATTTTTTCAATTGACTATAAAATCTCCAATTTAATTGCTCGTCATTTTGTAAAGAGACTAAGAGGAACTGTATTAAACGAATTATAATCTGTATAAATAACCTTAATGTTCCATTATTAGATGTACACCGTAAAATACCTGCATAACAAATATAAAATATTAATCGTTATGCAGGAAACCTATCTATCCAATCAAGTAAGAAATAATCAGTAGGATATGTTCCAAAACTTCAAATCGCTTGTATATCAAATATCATGAGACGCTTACAAAAGTTTAAATAACATAATTTTTAACTATATTTTCAGCTACAATATTCCTCTGCTAATCTTACACATTATATTTAATCTTCTTTTCTTCGACCTACATATAGGCTCAATAGAATACCGCTACCTAAAAGAACAGATATATAATCAGATTGACTTCCAGTTTCTGGTAATTTTTCCCCATGGTTTTCTTTAACTGGAGTTGCTACTACTGGGTTAGCATTTACTGGAGTTGCTGGTTGACCCGGTGTTGGTACTACTGGTGGTTCTGGTTTAACCGGTACTTCTGGTGTTGGAACAACTGGAGTTGGAACAACTGGAGTTGGTTGTACTGGCACATTTGGTGTTGGTTGCGCTGGTACTGTTGGAATATCTAATTTTGGTACCTCTTGTACTTCTGGCATTCCTGGTACTCCACCATTGAATTCTGGTAATTCGTGATTTTCAGGCATTCCTGGTACTCCACCATTGAATTCTGGTAATTCGTGATTTTCAGGCATTCCTGGTACTCCACCATTGAATTCTGGCAATTCATGAACTTCTGGCATTCCTGGCACACCACCGTTGAATTCTGGCAATTCATGAACTGGTGGTTCTGGCATTGCAAATGTTGGTCCTTCTGGCACATTTGGTGTTGGAGGAACTGGTTTGTCATTTGATGGTGTTACTGGTTTGTCTTGGCATCCACATTTATCATCTTTGCCATCCTTACCGTCTTTGCCATCACGTCCATCACGACCATCTTTACCGTCTTTAACAACTATTTTTGTCACAGTTCCGTCAGAATTGATGATTGTGATTGTATGACTACCATCTCCATTATCTTCAACAGAAACTTTTGGTGATTTACCATCTTTACCGTCTTTAATCACCATTTCTGTCTTACTTCCATCAGGATTAATAATTGTAACAACGTGAGTTCCATCGTTATTATTTTTAACAGTTACAGTTGGTGAAACGCCATCTTTGCCATCTTTGATAATAGATTTGTATTCACGACCATCAGAATCAACGATTGTTAAGGTGTGAGTTCCGTCTCCGTTATCAACGATGTTCGCTTTTGGTGATTTACCATCAAAGATTGTAGTTGTCGTTTCTTTACCATCAGTTCCTGTCACCTTAATAGTGTGTGAACCATTGTTGTTATCAATCACTTCAAGTTTTGGTGCTTTACCATCACGAACTGTAGTTGTTGTAGTTGTACCGTCTGAGTTCACAACTGTGATAGTGTGAGTTCCATATCCGTTAGCCACAACCTTAGCAGTTGGTGATTTACCGTCACGAACTGTAGTTTCAGAAACAGTACCATTACCGTTTTCTACACGAATTGTGTAAGTACCATCATGGTTATCAGTAACAGTGGCTACTGGTGATTTACCATCTTTAACAATGGTTTCAGTAGTTGTTCCATCTCCATTTAAAACTGAAATCTTATGTGTTCCATTTTGTTCATCAGTTATAGTAACTTTTGGTGATTTACCATCACGAACTGTAGTTTCAGTTGTCACACCTTCTGGATTTGTAATAACGATTGTATGACTTCCGTCTCCATTATCACGAACTGATGCGGTTGGAGTACGTCCGTCAACACCGTCACGTCCATTTTTCACAACAAATTCATTCTTAGTTCCATCTGGGTTTGTAATAGTTACTGTGTGGCTTCCGTCTGGATTTTCTCTTGTTGTAGCTGAAGCAGCTTTACCATCTTTACCATCTTTGATAATAGCATTTGTAATATTACCTTCTCCATCTATCACTTTAACAGTGTGAGTTCCATCGTTATTATCTGTTACTTCAACTTTTGGAGTCTTGCCGTCTTTACCGTTTTTAACAACTGTTTCTTTAGTTGTTCCATCTGGATTTGTTACAGTAATTGTATGGCTTCCATCTGGATTTTCTGTTGTTGTGATATTGGCAGTTTTACCGTCTTTACCATCTTTGATAATAGCATTCGTAACATTGCCATCTTCATCCGTAACTTTAAAAGTATGAGTTCCATCATTGTTATCAGTCACTTCAACTTTTGGAGTCTTACCGTCTTTACCGTTTTTAACAACTGTTTCTTTTGTTGTTCCGTCTGGATTTGTTACAGTGATTGTATGACTTCCATCTGGATTATCTGTTGTTGTAATAGTAGCAGTTTTACCGTCTTTGCCATCTTTGACTTTAGTAGTTGATTCAGAGCCATCTCCATTGCGTACTGTAATAGAGTATGTGCCATCTCCATTATCTGTCATCGTTACAACTGGTGATTTACCATCTGCTCCGTTTGCTCCTGTTTCACCTTTATCACCTTTTGTAATTTTAGGAACCACAGTTGCTGTAACTAATGGACTAGTAGCTTTATTTGGTTCAGTTTGTGTTACAAAAATATTATCACCTTTCACCACGGCTTTGTCTAAAGTAACTGACCATGTTCCCTCCGAAACTGTAGCTGTTTTAACGGTACTATCTGGAAGGGTAACACTAATAGTAGAATCTGTTATCCCTGTTCCTGTAATCGTTGTAACACCTTCGATAATGGCATCTACCATCGCTTCCTTGGATACAACTAATCCCGATTGAGGAACAACAGTGGCACTGATGTCATTACTAATCGTTTTGTTTACTTCTTTTTGTCGAGCAGAAATACTTTGTCCTTTTACAAGAGGTGCTGGCGTATCTACCATCCATGTTCCATCCTCTACCACTAAAGCTGTTTTCTCAACTCCATCTGGAAGCGTAACGGTAACCGTAGCTCCTGCAACACCGCTTCCTTTAATTACATTAGAACCTTCTTTCGCATCTGTAATAATAGGAATCTTAGAAATAACTTCTACTACATTCAAGACAAAGGTTTCTCTAGCTTCACCACTACCTAATAGATCATCATTTCGCGCAATAAAAGTAAAAGTTATAGTACCCGTTCGCGTAGGAGTCCCACTAATGGTGTGTGTGCTGGCGTCATAGGTCAATCCATAAAACATCTTTAAGAATGCATCAATGTACGATTCCTCCATACCTCTTTCACTAGCATGATTAATATATCCACTACTGCCAAAAGAATCAAGTAATGCATCACTACCGTAAATCTTTGCATGATCATTTAGTTCTATCGTTGAGGGTTCCATAGGAGTCCCTACTTGGATGGTTTGATGATTGTGGGGAATCCTAATAGTAGCTGGAAGTGGATCTACCTGAATAGTCACTGTAGCTTTTCTTTCATTACCACGTATACCACTTGGGTTAGCAACCATTGTAATTGTAAAGGTTCCAGCTTGAGTAGGCGTTCCTTCAATCACCTTCTTATCGCTATTGTAAATAATCCCCTGAGGAAGAGTCCCGCTTTCTACACTAACCTCTATCCCATCTGGTACACTCACCGCCACTGGAGCAATCGCTGACATAACAGTCGTATGTCGTTCCTGATTATCCATAAAGTTAAATTCCTTAGCAGTCACCGTCAATGGAATCGTTAATTCATTTCTAACACCACCAGCAACTCCTGTGAAATTTTTGTCTAAGAATGTTGACAAATAGATTCTGTGATTCCCAACGACTGTAGGTATTCCCGTAATCTTACCTGTTGACGCATCATAGCTTAAGCCAATATCAGATAGAGAACCAAAATAACTATAGTCACGTTCCTTCACCAGTACATTTAGTTGTAAGGTAGAATGTGGTTCCTTGGTGACTGTAATAGTCGGAATAGAATCCTCGGCTGTTACTTCAACAGATGACCTATCTGCCTCTAAAATCGGTGTTAACGGTTCTACACGAAGAGTTACCTGCCTTCTTGTCACTTGACCTCCAAGTGCCTGTGGCATAACCGCCCGAATATTAAATTCATAGGTACCTACCCCTTCTGTTGGACTTCCTATAATTTGATGATTGGATGCATCATATCTCACTCCAGACGGAGCATTCTCTAAATCAATTGTTGCACGTTCATCAAAATCCGATACCGTAATTGGAATCATCTCTTTATCTGCAGCAAATGTCTGGTTTTCATTGTTAATACTAAGAGCTGATGTTATAGGAGTAACTTCAATATAAATTGTCTTCCAAATAGTTCTGCGAACGTTGCTATCTGCATAGTTATACGGCATTTCGGTCTGAACTAAAATTTGATAAACATATCCCTCGTAGGACATTGCACTTGGAATTCCTGTAATAGTTCCTGTATGTGTCGACTCATCATACGAATAACTCAAACCAGCTGGTAAAGAATTTGAATCGACTGTCAGTTTTGAATGCGAATCATGCTTGATTGTAATAGGTGGAATCTCTGTTCCAATCGATGCTAGGAGACGTGTTTCATTAGAAGTATAAGCATCTGTTGCTTGAGTTCCTGATCCGATTGTCAAGCTCGGACTTAGCCCTGTTACGTTAATGGTATAGGTAGTAGTTGTAGTACGAACAAGCCCATTTGAACCTCTTCTACTAATTGTTGCAGTGAGCTCATAGCGACCAACTGCAGTCGGTATCCCTGTAATTTTAGTCCCATCATTACTAATTTTTAGACCAGAATTAGAAAAATTATAGGAATCATTCGCACGATAAGTTACCACTGCATCGTCAGGTACCTCTTGCAATCCAAGAGCAGATACCTTGGATAAGACCGAAACTTCTGTGTTTTCTGGAGGAACGACAAATTCCTTCGGCTTCACAGTTAGACGCACAACAGTCGACTTAACAACATCTCCCTTAACAGCAAGTACTGGAACTTCATACTGCCCTTCATAAAGACCTTTCCCTATAATTTTATTATCAACAAATCGTGTCCCTTTTGGAAGTTTTGTCTTATCAACTTTAATGGTCACACCTTCACTTGGAGTCGTTGTGATGACCATTTCTTTCCAATCTTCACCCTCGGAAATTGTTTGATCTGTATTAGTAACATTAACCGCTAAATCGTCTACTGTATTAGATTCTATCACATAATAAAAATCGGTAAAGGTTTCATGTTTTTTCCCTTCGTCATCTGTAAATGTCACATAAACACGCGCCTTTTGTTGTGACGACGTGTGTTTCAAACCGTAAATAGAAATAGTAGAGTCATTAGGGTTCCCTTCAAAAAAGGCATAACCGCCACTTGATTCCACACGAATTCCTGTTATTTTGGAGTTGTTTTCCATAGAAACTGGAATAGGGGTTGGAACTGTTCCCTCATGCCAATGCTGGTTTGGAATCGGATTAATAGCGTCTACTATCTCAAACTCAAATGTCCGCGGAGCACCAGTCTGATAGTGACCATCATAGGCATTCACTGAAAAAGAATATTTTCCCTTCGCAACTTTAATACCTGATTTTTTGACAACATAGGCTTCTGTCGGATGTCCTTCCGTAACCTTTCCAGGAACTGCCCTCAACTCAACCCCTGCTGGAAAACTATCTGCTTTTATATAGGCATTATCTTTATTGAGAGTTACTTTTCCTAAGATTTGTTCTTCATCAGAAATCGGAAGCGTAACCTTATCAGTAGATTTATCTACATAGTCTTCATTGGGTTCAAAAAGAGCATCTGCATTGGTTAGCGCATAAGTACGATTATCTGAAGCGTTGGAGTCTGAGCGTTCACTAGAAATAGAATTTTCATAAGTTGTAAAATTCAATGTAATCGTTTTGACTAAGTTCAAGCTATCAGTCATTTGAAATTTCACTGAATAGTTACCTGCTGTTTTAGGCAATTTCGTAAATTGAAGATAATATGGAGTTTTATCCAAGATACCACGCATGTCATCTTTCAACAATCCACTTGACAAATCATACCCTGGCATTGTTTGGAAATCTACAGTATTACTGTAAACTCCCTTATCTGGAGCCTTGTCTTTCCTCAAGTCCACCAACTTAACTTCTACTCCATCTGAAGCGGATAACAACCGAAAATCTGTAATAGATAATCCTTGTTTATTATTATTAGCATAATCTGTAGAACGATCCATTGGAGCAAAGATTGGAATCATGGCATAATAACGTTTCGTATCTGCAGTAGCATTTTCAACAGTTTGATTACCAGAATCCATAAAATAACCAAAGGGAGTCGTTGGCATTCTGATTCCATCAATCGTGATGTCTGTTTTTGGTCCAGAAGAATCTTTATATAGATTATTCAAATCACTTACTCCTTTATAAATAACAGGAGAAGTTCGATAAGGATCTGTTATGCTACCATCATATGTTGACTCAGTCCTATCATCTCTATTATTGGAAAAATACAACAAACGATTTTCTTTCCCTGAAGTTGCTAACACCATAAATCCAAAGTGAGTTGTTGTCGTAATGTTTATAAATCCAGCTACTTTCACTTCAGGATGTGAACGGGATTGGAATCCAACTTCATAGTTTCCTCCCATTGCTCTTGTTGGCTTAAGGGTAGCAGTTAACCAGCCACCTTCCAAGTCTAAATTAAAGCCTAAATCCTTTGCCCCTTGAGTCATTTCCAGGTCCGAAGCATCAATGTTTGAAAAACCAACCTTATACCTTATTTCATAAGTATGCTGAGCATTTCCAGCAAGAGTAATACTTTCTTCACCTAAATTGCCCGGAGTTATCTTTTCTAGTGTTAAGTATGGTTGCCCAGTAACGGCAGGGGAAGGATACTCTACTTTCCTCTTTTGCCTCACCTTTCCCTTATCAGAGTTATGGAGTTTAAAAATAACCTTTACAGGAACCCCTTCTGATAAGGTAATAGTTTGATGACTTGTCGCATTATCAGAGATACTCCATCCCTTGAGGGATTCGTTTCCATCAATGGAAGCTTGAACAGTCACTTCCTTTTTCACAACTGCTTCAAAGGTAGAAACCGTTTCTTCCTTGTCCTCACTATCTAGGACAAGCCCCGTCTTTTCATCAACGTATTCAACTGTATACTTAAGCGTGACAGTACGGTCTGTAGCTTCTGATTTCCCAAATCCCTCTACTTCGTAGACAAAAACATTGTCCTCCCCTTCAACAATTTCTTTTGTAAAGGTTGTTGGATTACCATCTGGAACATAGTAACTTTCTAATTGACTATCATTTGCTAGCTCTCCACCAATTTCTGTAACGATAACTTTTGCTTTTGCTTCAGTAGTTTCTACCGTCTTCGTCTTCGTTACCTCATGAACTACTTGATGAGATTTGCGATCTACATAGCGTACTTTATAGACAATACTTACTGCTCTTTTAGGAGTTGTAAGTTCTTCACTTGCTCTTATTCCTGTTTCTACCCCTGAAGCAGCTGTTTCAGTCGCATTTTCTTCTGGATGAGACGATGTAACAATAAGATGATTTGTTTCAATATCTCGGGTACTTGATTCACTACTCTCCGCCCTATCCAATGGCTTCAAATCAGGAATAGAAGCACTTTCTTCTGCTTGTACAGGAGACATCAGTACCCCCATTAAAACAGCCGGACCCACTAATCCAATCAAAGCCGAATTAGCTCCATATGCCTTATACTTACGGATTGAAAAGATTTCCTTATGTTCTTTTTTCACTACTAGTTCTCCTTTTCTATTTTTTCTACTTTAATACAATTTGATTTATTAAGGCGCGGGAGAAAGATAACCTGTTTTGAATTCTCACAAACATCTTCTGTTCGAGTAATATCTATTTCTATTTGTTCTTTTATTCGAGCAAAGTCCTCGGTCTCCGAGTTTTCAAAAGCATCTTTATATCGTCTCAAAGTGTCTTGCAATTCTTTAGATAACTCCTCTTTCTGCGCAACAACTCTATTTTTGATTCCGTTTAAAATTTCCATCGATTGATGAAAACGTGCAAATTCATCTGATATTGTTTTGTTAGCATTATATAGCAACTCCGTTGCTTCTTGCTTAGCCTCTTCCACTAAACGTTTTGACAATTGTTTCGCATCAATAATAACCTCAGAAATAAGCTCCTCTTGAGAGCGAAATCCATGTAGTTGAACATTCAACTCTTCAATCATTTGTGCTTTCCCTTCAAGTTCTTGTTTGAGGCGTTCTTTATCCCCCTCTAAACTGCTAATCACATCATCAACTTCCTTTTTGTTATATCCAAAAAGACTTCTTCTTATATTCACCATATTTATTTCCTCTTTTGCAACGCCTGATACATAGTCAGATTTACCACATTTGTATTTCTTTATTCTACTTCACCAAACCATCATTATTATCAACTTGAAATCCAAGTGATTTTTCATCATTGTTCCTTTCCTCAACTTTCATTTAACTAAAATATATATGCACCAAAAACATATAAAATTTATAACATTACATGGTTTCTAACTTATTTTCCGTATGCTATTTTAACAACTATACATTTTTACCTCTTCCTCCCTACTCACCTGAGTACAATCCCATTGAGAAAACATGGGCTCAATCAAAAAGCGCCTCAAAAAGTATTACCAAGTTGCAATACATTTTACGAGACTATTTTATTCTCTTCTTGTTTCAATTGACCATGCTCTTTACTTTAGTTACACAAAGTCTCATATTAATTCTATTACCCCCCCCCCCGAAATTGTCAATGATTTTTATGTTAAGTTTTTATTACATTTTCTTTACGTAGCGCCTGTTTTCCTAAGAGATTAAACCTGACAGCTCAAAAATAATACTGATATAATACAGCGTACTATCCTAGATCCAAGCCGCTATATTTTTAAACAAAGAAAAACCCACCAACCTTAGTTGATGAGTTTCAAATCTATTTTCTAAATTTCCACTGGCTGTATATCCCGAAACCGATAATCCAGATAGCTGAACCGATTGCTCCGACAAATGTAGACTCTTGTAAAAAGAGGGTTACAAAGACAAAGGCAAAGAAGAGCATGGTTAAAGGATTTAAGAAACGATAATGGGGCATGAGGTAGCCATCCGCCATAAAGTCTGGTGACTTGCGATATTTAAGGTGAGCCACCATAATCAAGATATAAATGGCGATATAGACGCCTGATGACGATGCTGTAATCAAGGCAAAGGCATCCGAAACACCTGGCAAGACATTGATAAAGGCTGCTAGGGCAATCAAAACCGCTGAAGCAATGATAGCATTTTGTGGCACGTTATGACGAGAAAGGGTATCTGCCTTGATTGCTTTTAAGAATGGATTTGGTGAATCATGAGCAATCTGGTATAAATGACGTCCTGTTGAATAAAGGGTTGAGTTAAGGGCAGATGCTGCTGAGGTCAAAACGACGAAGTTAATCAAGGCTGCCGCCCACTTGATACCGGCCAATTCAAATACTGTAACAAAAGGTGAGTCAGCAGAAGCAAGTTCACGCCATGGAATGATAGCCATGATAGCTAAGAGGGCACCACCGTAGAAAAAGGCAATACGCAAAGGAATTTCCTTAACGGCTTTTGGCAAGACCTGACGTGGATTTTTAGTTTCAGAAGTTGTGACCCCGATAAACTCAATCATGAGGTAGGCAAAGAACACCATCTGGAAGGCCATGACAAAGTTCACTCCACCATTTGGGAAGAGGGAGAAATTTTCAGCAATATTAGCCAAACTTGCTACTCCATGAGGTGTCTTAAAGCCTGTCAAGACCATAAAGACTCCTGTGGCAATCATAGCTAAAATAGCCACAATCTTGACCATAGCAAACCAAAACTCAACTTCCCCAAAGAGCTTAACTGCAATCAGATTGACCAAGGCTAGAATGGTCAAAAATCCAATCTCAATCATCCAACTTGGCCAGCTAGGGAACCAAAACTGAACGTAGTGAGAGATAGCTGTGATTTCCGCCATACCGATAAAGACAACGGATAGCCAGTAAGACCAAACTGAGAAATAACCCCAGCCCTTACCCAAATGACGCGTGATAAAGTTGATAAAGGTATGTTGCTCAGGATCTTGATAAAGCATTTCCCCAACCGCACGCATCATGAGGAACATAAAGGCTCCAGTAATCATATAAATCAGTACAATGGAAGGACCTGTTAGGCTGATAGAGCGACCTGCTCCCAAAAAGAGTCCTGTTCCAATTGTTCCCGCAATGGCCATAACCTGCACGTGACGATTGGTCAGACCACGCTCCATCTTATTTTTTTTCTTCTTTGAACTCATATCGTCTCCAATTCAATTTAAAATGGAAAAAGGAGTGAGTGAAGCGCACAGCCTCCCCACTCCTTTTTTGTTTTTAGGCTGTTTTTTCAACCTTTAAGATTTTTACATCATAGCTACCAACAGGTGTTTCAATGGTTGCTGTATCACCTGTTTTCTTGCCAATCAAAGCTTGTCCAATTGGGCTTTCATTCGACACTTTACCTGCAAAGGCATCCGCACCGGCTGAACCTACGATAATATAAACTTCTTCCTCATCCTCACCAATTTCTTGGATAGTGACTGTTTTACCAATCGCTACTTCGTCTTGAGCAACTGAGTCACTATTGACGATTTCAGCATAACGGATTTTTGTTTCCAAGCTAGAGATTTGTCCTTCGACAAAGGCTTGTTCATCCTTAGCCGCTTCGTATTCACTGTTTTCAGAAAGGTCACCGTATGAACGGGCAATCTTAATGCGTTCTACCACTTCTGGGCGGCGGACCAATTTCAATTCTTCTAATTCTTTTTCAAGTTTTTCCTTTTCCGCAAGGGTCATAGGATATGTTTTTTCTGCCATTTTTCTCAACTTTCTTCTGATGATATTTTCTAACTAAAATTATGTGAAGCATCACATAATTTTAGTTTGTTTGGTTTAATTTGCTGTTGACATGTTCAGCGACATTACGATCATGCTCCTCCTGAGTAGCAGCATAATAGACCTTACCATCTGTAACATTAGCTACAAAGTATAAGTTATCACTCTTAGTCTGATTAATACTTGCCTCGATGGCATCCAAGCTTGGACTATCTACTGGACCTGGCATCAAACCAGCTTTCGTATAAACATTATACGGTGAATTAATTGTCGTATCAATTCCAGCATCATCAGCAAGACTAATCTTCTGACCAAGTTTTCCTTGAGCATACAAGATTGCAATATTGCTTTGAAGTGGCATACCAAGATTCAAGCGATTGTAGAATACACCTGCAATCAACTTACGGTCTTCCGTCTTAGCTCCTTCTTTTTCGACAAGAGAAGCAATGGTCAGCAATTCATTGACCGTCAAATTCTTAGACTTAATCGTACTGTAATGAGGTGCTAAAGTCTTGTCCATAGCTGCCAACATCTCATCAATCAAGCTTTCAATAGTTGTACTTTCCTTGATAGAATATGTAGCTGGGAAGAGGAAACCTTCCAAACGATAACGAACGCCACTTTCCTTTGTAGGCAAGCTTTCAAGTAGACTAGGATATTTGGCAACTTCTTGGCTGATAAAGTTCTCATCTTGAACTTTTGCCAGAAAGGCATCCGCTGTTAAAGGCTCTTTGAAGTCACCTTGCAATTGACCTACCGCTTGTGCCATTTGATCAATCGTATAACCTTCTGGAATTGTTAAATTCGCAAGCGCAGGTTCTTGAGCTTCAGCTGTTCCACCTTTTTGCAATTCATGGATGATATCTTCTGTACTCATACTCTTTTGCAAATTGTAATAGCCAGACTTCAAATCTGAATAATTTTTATATTTCGCATAAAAAGCAAAAATCACTCCGTGTTTAATCAAACCAGACTTTTCAAGAGTTGAACCAATTGTTTGAACATTAGCTCCTTCTGGGATTTGCACTGTCACATATTGTTTAGATGAAGCATCCACAGGCTGTAAAGATGACTGAACATACTGATAACCGAAGTAAGCACCTGCTGAAATCAAACCTAAGAAAATGAGTAGAGAAATGAAGAAGACCTTAAATCCTGATTTTTTCTTCTTGGGTGACTTAACCGTATCACGACGGCTACGACGTGGAGTTGCAGGCATTTCTTCTACAACTTTCTTTTCCACTACTGGTTTTGAAGTAGGAACTTCTCTTTTTACCTCTCTCTGAGCTTCTGTCTTATAAGAAACAGCTACCCTCGTTGGGATTTCATTAAATTCCTTTTCTACTTTTCTAGGACTAACAGGTCCTGGAGTTGGTCTTGATACTCCCTCCGCTGATGGAGTAGAAGGTCCTTCTTGACTCGGGTGACTAGGAGCAAGTGGAGCTTGTCTTACAGCCTCTTCTGCGGGAGAAGAAGGAACATCTTGACTTGGATGACTTGGAACACCAGGAGTTTCTCTTTGAATATCATCTGCTGGAGAAGCTGGTACATCTTGACTTGGGTGAGTAGGCACGGTAGGAGCTTTTCTCATAATCTCCTCTACAGCTGATAGAGAATCTTCCATTAACTCTTCTATCGACTGGTCATTTTTAGAAGAAAATTGGGGTTTTATTGAAGCTAAATCAACTTCTTCCTGATCTTCTTCATGTTTTTTAACTTGTTCTAAATCTCGTAAAATCTGCTCTTTAAAGCTTAATTTTTCTTCTTCTCTTGACTTTTCACTCAAAAGTTTTTCCTCCTCGTTGACAATCCATAATATTATATCTTAAAAGTCTAGGAAAAGCAACCTATGATGCCTTGTCTTGCCTATTTTTTAGCTTCCCAGACCATATCATACCAAGTTTCCCCTGCAAAGGTTGACTGGGACAAGCCTTCGTTGACAAATCCGTGTTTTTCATAGTAGGCGATGAGATAGTCATGACAGGTTAGGTTAATGCCTTCTCTCTCATCTTCAAGAGCAACTTCTTTCAAAGCTGTTAGCAATTTCTGACCCAGTCCAAGACCCTGTGCTTCCTTGGCAATAGAGAGACAGGTCACAGAGATATAGCCACCAGTCTCATGACTATAGTCTTTTATGTCTTCTGTAAAAGACTGGTCTTGTAGATAGCGGTGAGGGACAACTGGCCCTTCGATATAACCAATAATCTTACCTTCTTTTTCCGCAACCAGAAAAGAGGTCTGAATTTCTCGCAAATGCACCTCAAAGACAGATCGAGGAATAGCTTCTTCTACCGAGAAATTCTCTAGTTCAATCTCGACAATCCGATCCAAATCTTCTAATTTTGCTTGTCTGATTTTCATTGTACCTCCAGATAAAAGGGATTAAACCAAATCATACTATAGCCCTGGCTAGTTACATAAAGGGAGGTTTCTTCATCAATAAAACCGTTCATTTCAAAATAGGAAAGCAGCTCATCAGGACTCTCCAAACGAATCCCCTTGTACTCCAGCTCAACTGCCACCTCTTTCAAAGCTGCAAGAAGAAGTGTTCCCAAGCCCTGTCTCTGATGGTCAGACTCAATGACTAAAGAAAGTACTTTTAGACATTGCGGATTGTCTGACTGAGGACTTGATAGAATATAGCCTAAAAGTTGATTTTCATCCCTAGCTAGAAGAAAGGTATCCGCACACTTACGGATACTTTCTTCTAAAATATGGGAAGCCAGCTGCTTTTCAGCTGGAAAAGACGAGGTCTGAATCGCCTCTATCTCAGCCAAATCAGACTTGCTTGCCTGAATGATCTTAATTGGAATTTCCATGAGAATAACCTATTGAACATTGCTTGTCAAGTTAGACAAGAGACGTTCAAATGAATATTCATAGGTTTGGATATCTCCTGCTCCCATAAAGACATAGACAGCATTGTCATGGTCAAGGAGTGGAGAAACATTTTCAACAGTAATCACTTGGTGTTTTTTGTTGATTTTTTGGGCTAGGTCTTCTACCTTAACATCACCATGATCTACTTCACGAGCTGACCCATAAATTTGCGCTAGGTAAACAGCATCCGCTTGGTTCAAAGCGTGGGCAAATTCGTCCAACAAAGCGATTGTTCTTGTAAAGGTATGCGGTTGGAAGACTGCTACAATTTCCTTGCTTGGGTATTTCTGACGAGCCGCATCCAAGGTCGCAATGATTTCTGTTGGATGGTGGGCAAAGTCATCGATAATCACCGTATCATTGACAATTTTCTCAGTGAAACGACGCTTAACACCAGCAAATGTTTTCAAGTGCTCACGCACTAAGTTCAAATCAAATCCTGCTGTGTAAAGAAGACCAATAACGGCTGTCGCATTCATGATATTGTGACGACCAAAGGTTGGGATGTGGAATTGACCCAATTCTTGTCCACGGAAGTGAACGGTGAAGGTTGAACCAGTTGTTGAACGAAGAAGCTCACTAGCTACAAAATCATTACCTTCTGCTTCAAAACCATAATAATAAATTGGTGCATCAGACGTAATTTTACGCAATTCTGCATCTTCACCATAGACAAAAAGACCCTTGGTAATTTGTTTAGCATAGTCGTTAAAAGCATTGAAAACATCTTCTAGACTTGTGAAATAGTCTGGATGGTCAAAGTCAATGTTGGTGATAATAGAGTATTCTGGGTGGTAAGGCATGAAGTGACGCTCATATTCGTCAGATTCAAAGACAAAATATTTGGCATTGGCCGAACCACGACCTGTCCCATCCCCAATCAAGAAGCTAGTGTCTGTGATGTGAGACAAGACATGAGACAACATACCTGTCGTTGAAGTTTTTCCATGCGCTCCTGCTACTCCCATGCTAACAAAGTCACGCATAAAGCTACCAAGGAACTCATGATAACGTTTGTAGCTGATACCATTTTGATCCGCATAAGCAATTTCGACGTTGTTATCTGGACGAAAGGCATTTCCAGCGATAATTTCCATATCACCGTCTAGGTTCTTTTCATCAAAAGGAAGAATAGTAATTCCTGCCTGCTCAAGACCACGTTGAGTAAAGTAGTACTTTTCAACATCTGATCCTTGAACCTTGTGCCCCATTTGGTGCAACATCAAGGCCAAGGCACTCATCCCTGATCCCTTAATTCCGATAAAATGATATGTCTTTGGCATGTTTTCTCCCCTATTCTGTAATTCTGGTCAGATTTAACTCTTGGGCAACCCGACGTTCTTGTTCTGTTTGTTTGCTTTTTTTATTGTAGATTTGGCTCTTTTTCAGAAAATCATAGTTGTTTTTCTTTGAAGCAGGTGCTGACACTTCTTCATTCTTGGTAGGGATAGAATGAACTTCTTCCGCCAAGATATAATGAGACTGGGTCAATTTTTGGCTATATTTGACAAATTCACCAGGATTTTCCTTTTGGAAAGGAGCTGTCGGTTGGTTACCCTGTCTAAGAAGGCCTGATTTAGAATGACGTCTCGCACGGCTGAAATCCTGAGTTAGATAGTTAGCAGAGCGTTTCTTTTTCAAGTCTGCACGCGCTTCTTCACGCGCCACCTCTGCATAACTCTTTCCTTCTTTTTTAACCCCTAAAGGAGCTTTTTTAGGTTTCTCGACTTGCTTTTCAATCGGTTTGACTGGTGTTTCTTCAGCAATAGGAGCCCATTCTAAATAATTTTTATCTCGATACTCACCCTTGATATTACTGATCAGATCAGACTCATCGTACAAGTTCATGACTGGCATTTCAGTCAGCATGACCTCGTCATCTGACACCAATGGAAATCGTTCTTGTTTCATTTTCTATTTCCTTTCAACACTTCATTATAGCGTATTGTCTTGATTTTTCAAGTGCTGGCTTCAGAAATTCCCAAAATTTCTCTAATTTCTGCTAGGGTCAGACTACCACGTGACTCTGTGCCGTCCAATACTTGTGACACCAAATGTTTCTTCTGTTCTTGTAGTTCCTGAATTTTTTCTTCAATAGTTCCCTTGGTCACCAAGCGATAGACCTCAACCGTTTCTTCCTGACCCATCCGATGGGCACGGCCAATGGCTTGCGCCTCCACCGCAGGATTCCACCAAAGGTCAACCAAAATAACCGTATCAGCACCTGTTAGGTTCAGACCGACACCACCCGCCTTAAGAGAAATCAGAAAGGCATCTCTTTCCCCTTGATTAAAGGCCTTGGTCATATCTTGTCTTTCCTTGGCCGGGGTTGAACCTGTGATTTTAAAGGAAGTCAAGCCCAAATCTGGCAGTTTTTGTTCTATTTTCTCCAACATTCCCTTGAACTGAGAGAAAATCAAGACACGGTGTCCGCCGTCTGCCACCTGTACCAGCAGGTCTCGAAGACTATCCAGTTTGCCACTGGCTCCCTGATAATCTTCCATAAAGAGGGCAGGGGTGTCACAGATTTGACGCAAGCGCATCAGACCAGACAATATTTCCACTCGACTTCGCTGAAATTCCTGATCTGACACTTGAGCCAGACGGTCACGCATCTGTTGCAACTGGGCTAGGTAGATAGCCTTTTGCTGGTCTTCCAGTTCATTTTTATAAACCACATCAATCAAGTCTGGCAATTCAGTCAGAACTTCTTCTTTCTTGCGTCGCATCACGAAAGGCTTGATAAACTGAGCCACTCGCTCTGCTGGCAATTTCATAAATTCTTTCTTGCTTGGCAAGAGTCCTGGCATGACGATTTGGAAAATAGACCACAACTCACCCAGATGATTTTCAATCGGTGTCCCTGACAGAGCAAAAACTGACGGCACCACAAATTGTCTCAAAGTCTGGGCAATCTTGGTCTGGGCATTTTTCATAACCTGAGCTTCATCTAAGAAAAGGAAGTCAAAGGCCATCCCCTGATAAAGCTCACTGTCCTGACGGAAGGTAGCATAGCTCGTCACATAGATTTGATGGCTCTCAGCAAGAATCTCTTCACGACTAGATTTCAAGCCATGAACAACAGCCACATCCAACTGTGGAGCAAACTTCTGAAACTCATCTGCCCAGTTGTAAATCAAACCGGACGGAGCTAAAATCAAAACTCGACTTTCTTTTGTCACTTGACTGGTCAAAAAAGCAATGGTCTGCAGGGTTTTCCCAAGTCCCATATCATCAGCCAAAATCCCACCAAAACCATAATGATGGAGCATTTGCAGCCAGCCGATTCCCTTTTCCTGATAATCTCGCAAATCAGCCTGAACCTGAGTTGCCTGTCGAGGAAAATCCTCTGGATGCGTCAAATCCTGGGCCAGATTCTGGAATTCTTGTGAAAAAGAAACACGGTCACGCCCTTCAAAAAGATGAGCTAAACTGTAGGCCAAGGATTTTCGAGCCTGTAAGGAGCCATCTTTTAATTCAAACTGCCCCAGTTCCTGTAGATTTTGGCGAATTTTCTTGGTTTCTTCATCGAAAAAGTAGACTTTATTAGACGAATCAATATAAAAATCTCGATTATCAACCAAGGCCTGCATAGCTTGGTCAATTTCCTCTTGGGCTATATCTTGAAAATCAAACTGGATTTCCAAGAGACCTCCCTTGGAAGCAATCTGCACTTGAGGGCTTGCTAGGTTATAGAGTTCTTCTAACTTGTCTGATAAATCAACATTCCCCAGTTTTTCAAAGACTGGAATGATTTCGTGGAAGAAATGATAAACAGACTCTGCTTTTAGGGCCTGACGCCAAGATTGAAAGTCTGCTTCAAAACCTGCAACCAAACAGACTTGGAAAACTCTTTCTTCTAAGTCAGCATCACTCGAAAATGGTAATTCTTCTAGCTCTTGTCGGCTTGATACCTGCCTATCCCCATAATCAAACTGAATCTCTAAACGAATCCGATTGTCTTCTTCCCTGTCAAAGTAAAAAGAGGGCTCAAAGGATTTGATTTGTAGACGTTCTGGAGCTGAAACGGTCCCCATCTGGCTAAAAAGAGTTAAACAAGAAGCTAACTTATCGCGGTCACTGCTATCAAATTGCAAGTATTTCTTTCCATGCTGATCCACAGGTAGCGCTTTGATTTCCTTGAGAAGACGCATCTGCTGGTCTCTTAGAAAATAAACCTGTCCTTTATGGAAAAGTACAGCTCCCTGATAAAAGACATTGACCCTAGGACTCTCACTGATTTCCATTTCAAAATAGTCCGAGTATTCTGTTACTGTAAAGGCAAATAGATTGGCATCAGCATGCATATCCTGAAAAAGCAGAGTCTGATAGCTATCCACTTGATGGTCAAATTGAAAATGGGGCAAGGTCATCAATAAATTCACACCCTGCTCAAAAAAGGTCAGAGGAAAAAAGAGGTGCCGACCTTGATTTTGGAAAAAGAGGTCTGGAGCCTGTCCTTCCTCCATCAGTCCCCGCAAGAAAGTCAAAAGTTCTTGGCTAGCCTCATCAAAGGATTCCCAAGAAAGAGACTCCTCATAAATCTTGCCAATCATATAAGGCTTTCTCTTCTCGACAACTTTTAAAAAGAGTGGAATATCCCGAATGACATAGTATTTTTGGCTATTGATTTGCCCGATTCTAAGAGTCCACAAGATATGATTGGTTCCTGCTTCCACTTGCCCCACAGCCGATAATTCATAGGCACGTTCTGATTTTGGAGATAAGATTCGTTCCAAAAATTTGCCACCCAAGGTCACCTTGGTTTCAACGGCCTCTTTTTCCTCATGACCTTCTTCCAGACTCTGCAAGATTTCTTGACCACGCTCATCATTTTTCAAAAAATGCTCCAGCGCTGCCAAATGCACACAGTAGCCCCTCTTTTGGAAAAAATCGCAGGCACAAAAAACCAAATCATCCTCTAAACTATAGCGCAGTTCTTCTTCTGCGACGCGAGCGTAAAGCCGATTATTCTTTTCCTTGATGATGTCAACCTTACCAGTTTCATAAAGGGCAACGCCTTCGATACGGACTTTCCCCGGAATCAATTTAGCCATATTTTCACCTTTACCTTATCTTTTTATTATACCATATTTTCACCTATGAAAATAGCCTTCTAGGGATACTTTTCTCCTAGAAGGCTGGATTTTTAACGTTTTTAACGTTTGGCAAAAGTCGTCACAATTCGCTGACACACTTCTTGCAGTAGAGATTTGGGCATGGCTACATTGAGGCGGGCATGGAGATTTCCTTCTTCTCCAAAATCCAAACCACGGTTGAGGATAACCTTAGCTTCATTTCTCAACAGCTCTTGCAATCTTTCATCAGTCAGATCATAGGCTGAAAAATCAAGCCAAATCAAGTAGGTTCCTTGCGGTTTCATGACCTTGATTTTAGTCTCTCTTCCAAATAGTTCCACCACATAATTAATATGGTCTTCAAAGACTTGCTTGAGTTCCTCTAGCCAATCCTTCCCGTATCGATAAGCAGCTTCTGTCGCCAAATAGCCCAAGCCTGAAATTTCATGCTGATTATTGGTCAACTGGCGTTTCTGGTAAGCCAGTCTCAACTTAGGATTTTCAATGACTGCATAGGAATTTTTTGTCCCAGCAATATTAAAGGTTTTAGTGGCACTGGTCAAGACGATAGCAAATTCTTTAAAGTCAGGGTTGACAGTATTGAAGGAATGATGCTTGTGACCAAAGAGGGCCAAATCTTGGTGAATCTCATCTGAAACCAAGAAAACACCGTGTTTTTGACAGAGTTGGCCAATCTTGTCCAACACTTCCTTTTCCCAAACACGTCCACCAGGATTGTGAGGATTGCAGAGAATATAAAGTTTGACATCCTCTTCCACCAAATCCTTTTCAAGTCGGTCAAAGTCAATCTCAAACAGACCATCCTTTTCCACCAAAGAATTGGTAATCAATCTACGGTTGTTTAACTTGACACTGCGAGCAAAAGGTGGGTAGACAGGCGTGTTAATCAGAACCGCATCGCCTTCTTTTGTAAAGGCTTGAATAGCTGTTGAGATGGCTGGTACCACACCCTCGATAAAGACAAGAGCCTCTTTGTCAAAGTGGTAACCGTGTTGTGTGGCTTCCCACTTTTGAACTTCCTTAATTAACTCTTCACTGGCATAGGTATAGCCATAAACCAGTTGATCAGCGTAAGTTTGCACAGCTTGGCGGATTTCAGGCAAGACTACAAAGTCCATATCCGCTATCCAAGCTGGTAGGACTTCACTATCCGTTTCTGCTTCTTTCCATTTATAGGTATGGTGCCCTAAACGATTGGGCAGGCTTGTAAAATCATATTTTCCCATCTTTGTCTTATCCTTCCAAGGCTTGACGCAAATCTGCAATCAAATCTCTAGCATCCTCAATCCCAATCGACAAGCGCAAGAGGTCATCTGTCAAACCATAAGAATGGCGCACTTCTGCTGGAATATCGGCATGAGTTTGAGTCGTTGGATAAGTAATCAGACTTTCTACCCCACCTAAACTTTCCGCAAAAGAGAAGACCTTGAGGCTGTTTAAAATGTGAGGAATGCGTGTTTCATCCGCTACTTTAAAGGAAATCATGCCTCCACGACCAGTGTAGAGAACTTCCTTAACTGCTGGAGAATCCTTCAAAAAGGCAACCACTTCTTGGGCGTTAGCTGTTGAGCGCTCCATACGAAGAGACAAGGTCTTGAGACCACGAATCAATTGATAACTGTCAAATGGAGACAAGACTGCCCCTGTCGTATTGAGATTGTAGAAAAGCTTTTCGTATAATTCTACACTATTGGTCACAACAACTCCAGCCAAGACATCATTGTGGCCTGCTAGATACTTGGTTGCTGAATGAAGAACGATATCTGCTCCATCTTCAATCGGACGTTGGTAGATAGGGCTGTAGAAGGTATTGTCCACCACCACTTTTGCACCCTTAGCATGAGCCAAATTTGCTAGTTTTTCGATATCAAATTCCAGCATCAAGGGATTGGTTGGTGTTTCGATATAGAGAACATCCACGTCCTTTTCTAACTCGGCAATCAACTCTTCTTCTGTATTGGCATAGGTAAAATGGAAACGGTCTTCCTGTTCCACTTGATTGAACCAGCGGAAAGAACCACCGTAAAGGTCACGGACAGCCAAAACCTTACTTCCTACTGGGAAGACACTAAAGGCCAGTACAATAGCTGACATCCCTGAGCTAGTCGCTAGGGCATAGTCTGCTGACTCAATAGCTGCCAAGACTTCCTCAGCCTTACTGCGAGTTGGGTTTTTGGTGCGCGTATAGTCAAATCCAGTAGATTTACCAAACTCTGGATGCTGATAAGTTGTTGAAAAATGAAGCGGTGTCACCAATGCACCTGTCGCTTCATCTGATTTGATACCCGCCTGGGCCAAAATTGTGTTGATGTGTAATTCCTTGCTCATACAATACCTCCAAATCTATAGTAACTATTGTACCACTTATTTTCATCAACTCATTTTCTTCTTTTCAAGAGCTAGTTATAGTTTCAAACTATATACTTATCGAGTAAAGCTAAAAAGAATCCAGAAAAGCTTCCAGATTCTTTTGTGAAAATGATTGCTAGAGTTTACTTTGACTGAAAGAAATCCTGTTGGGCTAAATAGTCATAATGGTCTTTATTAAATTGATACTGGCCCACATGCTGACTAATCTGACCGACATCCACGGAAAAAATATAGTCTTCATTTTGATAATGCCAATTAAGTCTAACTGTATTCAAGACTGTCTTATAAGTAAAATCTTGAACTTGATTCCAAGGCATCTCTACGACTTGATTAGAACGATTCTCAGTCACATCACTGATATCCATCAAGTAGATCCCCTTAGGTGTGAATGCCAGAATCTTAGGCTTCACACTCGACTGAACATAGTAGGAACCACCTATAATGAAAAAATCAATAAAAGATTTCAGCAATGTCTTTTTCTTAAAAGCCATCAGAAAATTCTTTTGCCCTTCAACGTGACAACTTGAAAGAAATGATGCAATCTGTTTTTCTGTTGCAAACTCCATAATAGCGCCCATAATCTTACCTCCATAACGATTAGTAAATAGGCAGTTAAGAATTCTTCACTTAAAGAAGAACTTATCATTTGTTGCATTTTATCTTACTTTTACAGTAGACGGCATCCCTCCTATAAAATCATCCTAGCATGTGCATACTTCAGTTAACACTGGGTAGATTTTCGAAAATAGTTTCTCACGTTTTTGTTATATTCATTATAACATAAATTTAATAAACCAATTAAAAAATGTAAGCATTTTCTTCCAAATTTGCCATCATTCTATTAAAAAACGACAGTTTCCTTCGAAACCATCGTTTTTATGGAAAAATTCTTATTTGACGTGTTTTGCCAATTCTTCTTGGGCTTTTTTATTGGATTCTTCTTTTTCTTTCAGCCATTTTTCTTTGGCTTTTTCATATTCATCTTTTGTGACTGTTTTATCTTGTACTTTGAGATATTTATATGATTCGATACCTTTATTACCAGCTAATGAATATGGTGTTGAGAAAGGAACAATTTTTCTCAATGTTGGTGTTCCGCCTAGTGAAACATTTGGAATTGCTAGAGAGCTATCTACTAACCAAGCTTGGGCATCTGCATATTTTTCATAACGTTTAGCTGGATCTTGCTCCTTATTAGCTTCTTCCAACATTTGAGTGTAGACATCCAGCCCAACAGCCTTGGCCTTGTCATTGGCTTCACCTGGCTCTATACCTAGATTTTGCATCAAACCACCAGAATTAACGTTAAAGACGTCAAGATAGGTTGAAGGATCTTGATAGTCTGCAGTCCAACCACCATTGTAAAGATCATAATCCTTCTGAGCTGCAGTTTGAGCAAGATAACCTGAACTATCATAGTCCTCTGTAGAAAGTTGATGAACATCAATCACAACATTATCTGCACCTAAGACAGATTCTATTGATTGCTTCATGGAATTAATTCCTTGAATTTCAGCCTTATTAGCCAAATCTATAGTTTTATCTAAGTGTATAGGGAATTGAACTCCTTTGGCTTGGAGTTCTTTCTTAGCTTCAGCAAATTTAGCTTTAGCTTTTTCTGGATTGTAGTATGGATCTTGGGCATCTGCAAAGTTGATTCCCTGCCATTCCTTACCATAGTTGACCATCTTAGAGGCTACTACTTCACCAAAGTCTTTTCCGTTGATACTTACGAAGTTTGGAGGAACGACGAGGTTACGCAAAATCTTAGTTGCCCCCTCTTCTCCTTGAGATTGGGCCCCGTAAGCTGTACGGTCATAGGCAAAATTAATGGCTTGACGGAAGTTCTTGTTAAGAACCGCTTCTTGAGTCGATTTCTTTTCAGCATCACTTGTCTTGGAAGTGAATTTATAAGATTTTCTATCTAAATTGAAGTTTAAGAAGTAAGAAGTAGCATCTTGCATGCTATAAATGATATTGTCCTTATTCTTTTCTTTAATCCCTTCAAAGCTCGAACTGTTTGGATAGAGACGAGCATAGCTATAAACACCTTCAGTAAAATTACGTGCTAACGCATCTTGGTCACTACCATCAAAATAAGTCAATTTGACATCATCTACAAAGACATTTTTAGCATCCCAGTAGTTAGGATTTTTCTTGTATTCGATGACCGATTTTGAAACAAAGGATTTCATCAAGAAAGGTCCATTGTACAAAATGCTAGATGGATCTACCTTCCCAAAATCATCCCCTTTTGATTTCAAGAAATCCGCATTGACTGGGAAGAGAATGGTTGAGGTTGTTTTTGAGTTCCAATAAGGTTCTGGTCGAGCCAAGGTATATTGAACGGTTTGGTCATCAAGAGCCTTGATTCCGACAGTTGAAAAGTCGCTTGTTTTACCAGTGATATAGTCATCTAAACCTGCAACGGATTCTTGCACTAAGTACAAGGCTTCTGATTTTTTATCAGCCGCATATTTCAAACCAGTGACAAAATCTTGGGCAGTTACAGGAGCATATTCATCTCCATCTGCAGTGTACCATTTAGCATCTTTACGCAATTTATAGGTATAGGTCAAACCGTCTTGAGAAACAGTCCAATCCTCAGCCAAGGATGGGACATAGTTCCCATATTGGTCATTTTCCATGAGACCATCTACCAGGTTGGTCACAATATCAGTAGTTGTTGAACGGTTTTCTGCTAGATAGTTCAAACTAGATGGATCACTTGAGTAAACATAATTGTATGTTTTTGATGCTGTGCTAGAATTTCCACAGGCACTTAACAAAATACCTGCACTTAACACGACACCTGCAAGCGTTGCATACTTGGCCTTAGACTTTTTCATTTCCAGAACCTCCTGATTTAAATATTTGTCTTATTATACAACTTGGGTTTTATTTAGTCAATAGTTTTCTAAGTAAAATTTAAGAAAAATAAAATTTCTATCTACAAACTATAGAAATTATTCTACAAAATAATAAAAAGAGAATAATTCAAGCATTTCATGATAGAAATGTTCAAATTATCCCTTTTATTTATAAAAAATTATTGAGAAATTCTTAATTTTGCTCGTAGACGATTTGCTTGGGCTTTTCCAATCACCTTATCCAATAGACGGGTACGAAGACTCAAGAATCCATAAACTCCTCCCCCTATGGCACCGACAAGGGCTACATATAGGAAACTCCACAAACGTCCACTTGGTTGGAAGACAAATCCTAAAATCCACTGCAATGTCCCTACTACTAGAAACATGAAAATAGTTAACAAACTGATTAAAATGGTTCGTTTCAAAATCACCTTGCGCTTAACACCAGTTACCTTACAAATATCCCGATACATCAAGACGTTAGGAATAATAAGACCGATGGTTGTGGAAATCAAAGGACCATAACTGTGGAAGAGGGCGATGGTAGGTATTTGCAAGACTAGCTTGGCAATGGAACCATAGATAAAATAGAGAACAGCCTTGCGGTTGCGGAACATGGCCTGAAGCATTGGAGACAAGACCATGTACAGACCTAAAATAGTAGACTGCAAAACTGCAAAGACAAACAAGCCCATAGCCAAACTATCTGGCTTGCCATAGAAGACTGTATATAAAGGTTCTCCTACCATAACCACTCCAACCGTTGCTGGTAACAGGAATACAAAAAGCATGGTAATGCTGTCCTGAACGAGACGAGAAGCTGCCTTCAAGTCCCCCTTGACATAGTTTTCAGTCAAAAGTGGTAAACCGACACCCCCAATTGAAACCCCTACAGAAATCAAAATCATCGTGATTTTATTAGGATTGGCAGAGAAATAAGAAAACATGACAATTAAGTCTTCATTACTATAGTTGGTAAACCACTTCATGCTATTGATAAAGGTATTTTGGTCCAAGATTTGGAAAAGCTGAATAGCCGAACCAGTCAAGATAAAAGGAATGGCTTCCTTAATGGTATCGACCAAGAGACGCTTGCTATTAATCTTATCTCCTGTTTCAAGGACTCTTTTGAGTAAACCTTCTTGAGCAAGGAAATAGACCAAAACTGCAAAACTAGCTACCATGCCGACAAAGGCAGCAAAGGTCGATTGGGTAACGGCTGCTAGGTAATCTCCTGAACCGAGCTTCATAATGATAAAGGTCGCTAAGAGCATCCAGATAACACGAATGACCTGCTCAGCGATTTGGCTCATGGCATAAGGTTTGAGGTTATTCATCCCTTGGAAAAATCCTCGGATAACACTCATAGATGGGAAAATCAAGACTCCCCAAGCCAAGCTTTGCATGATTGGGATCAAGTCTTTGCCCACGCCAGACAAGTCTGCTAGCCAAGGAGCAAAGACATACAAGATTAAAGCAAAAACGAGGCCTAGTCCTGTCATAAATCCTAAAAAGCTCCGAATCAGGGCAAAGCTATGCTCTTCTTCTCGCATGGTATTATACTTGGCAACTTGCTTGGCCACCGCAACTGGAATCCCTGCTGTTGAAACCAGCAAGAACCAGGCATAGATATTATAACCCATGGTAAAGAGACCATTGGCCGTAGCTGCATAAGACCCCATCCAGATGTACCATGGGATAATATAAATAGCCCCGAGTAGGCGACTGATAAAGTTACTAGCCGTTAGCCAAGCAGTCCCCCGTAACATCTGGGCCTGCTGGTGATTGTTTTCGTGCGACATAGATTCCTCATTCAATTTTGATAACTAGGAAAAACTCCTTATCTTCCATTATAAACTTTTCCTTGTTACTTGTAAATTTGCGACTTTCGGTTTACAATAGAAAGTATGATTAAGATTGAAACCGTATTAGATATATTAAAGAAAGATGGTCTCTTCCGCGAGATTATCGACCAAGGACATTATCACTACAACTACAGCCATGTCGTATTTGACAGTATCTGCTATGACAGTCGTAAGGCCAAAGAAAAGAGCCTCTTTTTCGTCAAAGGTGCTGCCTTTAAGAAGGAATTCCTGATTTCTGCCATCTCTCAAGACCTCGGTTGGTATGTGGCTGAAAAAGACTATGAGGTTGGTATTCCTGCTATTATCGTCAGTGATATCAAGAAAGCCATGAGTTTGATTGCTATGGAATTTTATGGAAATCCACAGGACAAACTCAAACTCCTTGCCTTTACTGGTACTAAGGGTAAGACAACAGCAGCCTATTTCGCTTATAACATTTTATCTCAAAGTCACCGACCTGCAATGTTGTCGACCATGAACACAACTCTAGATGGCAAGACTTTCTTTAAGTCTGCATTGACAACTCCTGAGAGCATCGACCTCTTTGACATGATGCATCAAGCTGTGCAAAATGACCGTACCCACCTCATCATGGAAGTCTCCAGTCAAGCATATCTGGTCAAACGTGTCTATGGTCTAACCTTTGATGTGGGAGTTTTCCTCAATATCAGCCCAGACCATATCGGCCCGATTGAACACCCTAGCTTTGAAGACTACTTCTACCACAAACGTCTCTTGATGGAAAATAGCCGAGCAGTCATCGTTAACAGTGACATGGACCACTTTTCTGTCTTGAAAGAACAAGTGGCAGATCAAGACTATGATTTCTACGGTAGTAAGTCTGAAAACCAAATCGAGAATTCCAAAGCCTTTAGCTTTTCAGCTACGGGTAAACTCTCTGGAGACTATGATATCCAACTGATTGGTCACTTCAACCAAGAAAATGCCATTGCTGCTGGACTTGCTTGTCTCCGTCTCGGAGCTAGTCTTGAAGACATCAAAAAAGGAATTGCTGCAACCCGCGTTCCTGGTCGTATGGAAGTCCTCACTCAGAAAAATGGAGCCAAGGTCTTCATCGACTATGCCCACAATGGTGACAGTCTCAAAAAACTCATCAATGTGGTTGAAACTCATCAAACTGGAAAAATTGCTCTGGTTCTGGGTTCAACAGGAAATAAAGGAGAAAGCCGTCGTAAGGACTTTGGCCTCCTCCTCAATCAACATCTTGAGATTCAAGTCTTTCTGACTGCTGATGACCCCAACTATGAAGACCCAATGGCCATTGCAGATGAAATTAGTAGCTACATCAATCATCCTGTTGAAAAAATTGCGGATCGCCAAGAAGCCATCAAGGCAGCTATGGCTATCACAAATCACGAATTAGATGCTGTCATTATTGCTGGTAAGGGAGCAGATTGCTACCAAATCGTCCAAGGAAAAAAAGAAACCTATCCTGGAGATGCAGCCGTTGCAGAAAATTATTTATAAGATAGTAAAAAATCAAGGGAAATGAAACCCTTGATTTTTTCTATTTTTATTTAAAAGCGTTTTTCAAACCTTCAACGGCACCTTCTACAGCACCTTTAGCATCTTCAACTACTTCTTTTGCCTTAGCAACTGTCTTTTCTACAGCGCCTTCTGCTTCAGTCTTACCATCTCCAGTAACTTTACCAAATCCTTCTTTGATAGCGCCTGTTGCTTGTTCCAATTTGTTTTCAAGTGACATATGATTGTCTCCTTTAGTTTTATTCCGATATGTGTTACCGGTTACATATAGTTTATACCGAATACTAAGGAAAGTCAAACAATGTGCTCAGAAAAAAAATCAGGCCAAGTAGAAAGTTAATCTTTCCTTATCAAAATCGACGGCCAACTCATACTTTCCATCTTCATTTTGAATAATATAACCTAGGACAACTAAACTGTCCACAAAGATATCACGGCGTTTCTGCATCAGTTGATCTTTTTTGAGAAATTTTAGCAAAAAAGTCGTCATATACTTGAGGGCATACTCAGGATTGACATCTCCCAAAATGTCATAAAGTTCCTGCTGTTTTTCTGTCAATGGATACTGATGTTTGACCTTGTAGAAATAATTAGATAGGGTCATTTTAGTGCGCGCAAAATCTGTCTTTTCAACTAAAATAGCTGCATTGGTTTGATTTCGTAATTCCGTCTCAAAACTCTGATCCAACAAGGCTGGATAGACCGGACTAGCTTCGCTAACAAAAATCTCTTGATCCAGTTCGAGACTATCAAGTGATTCAAGCATAGGAAGATTAAGGTAATAACGCTTATTTTCTCGTAGAATCAAGCCTGCCTTTATATACTCTTCCATGAGTTTGTCAACTGCTACATCTGGAAATTGAGCCTTAATTTCCCGTAGAATCACATCATCATGCTGGTTCAGATAGCGGATCAATTCTCTAAAAAATGGCTGTCTCGTCAAACGAGATGGATTAAAAATCTGAATCATGAAGATTCCTTTCTTTACATTCTAACAGAGGCGATGCTGCCAACTGACTAGGATTGGTCCCAGCTTGGTTCAAAGGAACAGGCAGACCTAGTTCTCTGTAATACTCTCTCCAAAAATCACTAATCTCCTGCTCCCCATCCCCAAATTTCATGGGAATGGTTTCAAAAATGGGGAGAATTTCTGCCATATACTGAGAACAATAAAAACCAACTCCATCTGGATAGCAAGAAGCATTGTAGGGTGCTCCAAGATGCATACAAGTTCTTTCCTTCACAGACTGGATATCCATTTCTGGGTAAACATAGAGGTCGTACAAATGATTGGACTCAAAGAAGTCTGCCGGTTCTTGACAGACCACACCAAATTCTCCACTAGCGTGGTAAATCATCCCATCCAAACAATTCGCAACATGGTTATAGTTGCCTGTGGAAATCTGGATGGCCTGTCCCATATCTGACTCATCTCTCACAAAAATCAAATCGCCATTTTCTAACATGCTTCACTCCTAGAAAAAAAGGAGCCGAAACTCCTTTCGATATAATTCAAACTAGCCTTTCCTAATTTGAATTAACACTCAAAATCTTAAGCATTGAAGCTTTCAGTCAATTGAGGTACCACTTGTTTCTTACGTGAAACGGCACCAGCAAGGAAGGCGTGGTTGTCTTCAAGTTTGAAGTTGAAAGCCGCTTCGACCTTGTCCATGTTAGCACCAAGAGCCAAGATTTCTGAGTTTGAGTTGACGATATCTGTAATCATCAAGACAAAGTCAGAGTAGTCATTTGCTGTGTTGGCAGCTTGCATTGCAGCTTCGATTTCTGCTTGGCGTTCCAAGACTTCAGCAATATCAACTGTATTGACTTGGGCAACACGAACCTTATTTCCGTTCAATTCGAAAGTCTTAGCATCGATGTCAATCAATTCGTCAGCAGATTTGCTGGCCAAGTTGGTACCAGCTTTCAACATAGCCAAACCATATTCTTCCAAGTTCACACCAGCCAATTCAGCCAATTCTGGAGCAATAACTTTATCTGTTGGGTGTGTTGTTGGTGATTTCAAAAGAAGAGTATCTGAAATCAAACCTGAAAGCATCAAACCAGCAATCTCTTTAGGAACTGCTACACCATGTTCTTTGAACATACGGTAAACGATTGAAGAAGCTGATCCAACTGGTTCCAAACGCATGTAAAGTGGGCTTGCAGTTTCAAAGTTAGCCACACGGTGGTGGTCTACAACACCATAAACTTCTACTTCAGCGATATCTGATACAGATTGTTGGAATTCATTGTGGTCTGTCAAGATAACTTGCTCTGCACCTTCTGCTTTGGCAGAAGTGATGACACGCGGTGCTTCCACACCAAAATAGTTCAAGACAAAGGCTGTTTCTTCATTTGGAGTTCCAAGGGCAACAGCTTCCGTATCCAAACCGTATGCTTCTTTTGCAAGGTAGGCAAAGGCTACAGATGACCCGATGGCATCTGAGTCTGGATTTTGGTGACCAAATACTAGAATCTTAGACATGATAATACCTCATTTTGTTTATTCTCTTTATTGTAGCATTTTTTTCGCTTTTTGACAAAAGCAAGAGGAGTCACTTTGGATTAACGTATTTCTATACAATTGTCAAAGAAAACTTAACTCGTTTTGAGTTCTCTTTGACAGGGGAAACCAGTGTTCCATAAGGTGGAATAACAGTGCATGATGAGATTCGCGAGGCACTTTCTAAATCGAATTTGAAATCTAATAAGTAAGGAGTAAATCTATTTTTTCTCATTGGTCAATTTAAATGTTAATAATAAAACTACAAAAGCGCAGATTGAGTATAAAAGCCAAGCTGATTGAATAGCAAATAAACTAAAAATAGTAAAAATAATATTTCCAATTGGCATAGCCAACATGAAAAGCAAAGATAACAATGCACCACTTCTTGCTAAAAGATCGCTAGGAAGTGAAGACATCAATAGACTATTTATTTTGGGATTAATTTTGCCGCTCAAGTAAAATAAAAACGCTAGTCCAAGCATAGATAAAACTTGGGACCCACCAAGACTATTATTCAGAGATATAGCAAAAATGATAATTGAATCTAAAAATATTATTGAAATGAGACGTAATTTTGAAAAATAATCATGAGGACTTATGGTTCCTATAATACTAAAAAGTATCATTATAATCTGTAATATAAATACTGACTGACTAAATGTTAATCCAAAAAGAGGTACTTTTAAAAAAGATATATTATATATAGCTGAAAAACCACTACCTAAAGCATTAATAAGTAAAATAGATAGTAACATTAATGTGAAACTTGTCTTTTCAGACTTTTGAAAAACTTCTTTTAAACCTAAATAAGTTTCTTTAATTTTTAAAACAAATGATTTTTGATATATCTCCACATTAGTGTGCAATAAAAACTTTTTGTATTTAATTAGTATAAATGATGATGCAAAGAACGATAAAGCATTAAAAACTGCGACAAGGCCAAAATTATCATTTGAAATTGTCAACACATATACGCCTAAGGCTTGACCAGAAAAATTACAAACATATGAGATAAACTGATTTACAGAATGTGCTTCTATTAGATTTTCTTGTTTAACTGTATGTTGAAAAATAGGGAGCTCTAGCCCACCTCTATAGTCACTAATAATATCTGAGACTATATTAATTAAACATATTATAGAAAATGCCAACCAAGTTGTAGTCTGAGTCAATAATCCAACTAATATGAACAAAATAGATTGAACAAATCCCAGTAAAATCAACCACCTCCTTTTTAATTTTGTCTCATCAGCCTTAATTCCTATAAATAATGTAAAAAATACAGGAATTAAGACAATAATATTAGCAATAGCTACAGCTAATTTGTTATTAGGCATAGTAGCAGCAAAAGATACAAAAACTAGATTATACATAGATGAACCCAATTTATTAAAAAATGCAGATATAGCTAAAGCTCTAAAAGATTTATTTTCCCTTAAAATATTCATCTTTCATTTCCTCCAAAAAAGAATTATTTAAAAAATTATTTATTTCAGATACATAGGATTCTATTAAACTCTCAATTTCTATATTAAACTCATCCTTTATTGAGTCAATAGTGAATGTTGAAATGGACGCTATAATAGAAATTATTTCTCCAAATGAATAATTAAGTTTTTTGGAATATTTATAAATACCTAAAGCAATAATATCCGAAAACACTGCATCATAAGCATAAAAATGCTTTGAATACAGCATGCTATAGTCAATGAAGTTGTACTGTGTGTATTCTAGTAATTCTGGAAGTAAACCAATTGAGTTAAAAAACTCTGACTTAATCTTCAAAATATCCTCTATAGAAGAATTTTTACTTAAACTCAAAACGTTATAATCAATTTGACAAAATACATATTGGTAAAAAGATTTTCTAAAAAATACTGATAATTTTCCCTGACTATCGGCAACAAATAACTCACCTAATTTTGCAAAAATTTCCCAAAAGCTTTTAGGAATTTTATATAATTCATCTAAATGTAATCGTTCTTTAAACAAATCATAAGAATATGCATGCATCAGCTCATGGGATAATCTCATTACCCCCATAAAATTTTCTTGATATGTCATTATTATTTTCGATGTCTTTGTATATGGGTTATAGAGAGTAAAATTCTTATGAGTTTTACCTGCTCTTTTTTCACAATCGATAAATCCATTGTTACGATAATTTTCAACAAAATGGAAAAATTCTTTATCGTCTATAGCTCTTAAAATCATCTCAAAAGCATCAGTAGCTACTATCTTTTCCGATTCTAAAAATTCAAATTCCAAAAAATCATATTTATCAAGATTCTTAGTATTAATAGAAACTCTAAGATTTTTAGAAATCAACTCAATAAAGTCGAAACCGTATCGTGTTTTTAATTGCCGTGATATATTTTCTATAAATATTTTTCTCTTATCTAAGAGACTGTTATATACATCTTTGAATTTAGGAGAGAAGACAAAATTTTTATAATCCAATAAAATATCATCGAATATAGGGATATTACGTCTAAACTTAGAGTAATTTACAATTGGAATCCCATTTTTCTTATAGTAATCAGCTTTTAATGTTTCTAGTTGCAGAATTTCCGACCTAAAGTGGTCTTCAATAGAATCTCCATAAATTCTATTAAAAAGAAAATCTAGATGATTATTGAGATATTTATAATTTTGATTAGTAATATCTGTACAGAAAGTCAGATATGTATAGTAATTAAACTCGAAGACTCTTTTTATTATTTCTTCTTTATCGAAATCTGTTGTATGCTGTAAAATATACTCTATCTTCAATATTTCTTGTTCTATATTCCTAAATATATATCTTTTTTCAAATTCATTAAGATTTAAATATCTCAAATTTTGAGTATAGATAGTGTTTAATCTAAAATTAAAAAATAATATGTCATCAACTTTAAGATAAAAACTTTTAATGAGGGTATTAAAGGCTAAAGATGCACTCATGAGCCCTTTTGCTATCGTTCCTGTATTATGGGATATAAACTGTGTTTCCAAGAGATAAGGTTGTTCATTAAAATAACTCAAAAATACTTGTTGATTCTCTTTAGTTATATGATATACAATTAATTCTTCTTGAGAATATCCTGTCAAAAACAGAGTATAATTATATTTAGATATTTTAGAGATTAATAATTTTATTAAATTACCAGTTGAATCATCAGCACAACTAAATATAATATCTGGTTTTATATCATACAAAATTGTTTCAATATTATCAACCGAAAGATAATCATCAATCGTTTCTTTTATACTACTAATTTTTTCTCGAATTGCCTTAGTTTTTAATTGTCCTACATCAGATGTAGAATACCCTAGTTGCGCAGTAATATTCTTTAATTCAACACGATCACCATCAATAACTACAATATTTTTAAAACCAAATTTATCTAATTCATAAACAAGAGGTGCCCCGACAGTTCCAAGACCAATTATTAATATTTTCTTATCAATTATAGATTTATACTGTAAATTAGGTTCACTATCGTTATGTAATGATAAAAATTGTACATTCCTAGATAATCGTTGATAATCATCCCATTCATCTTCATTAATTTCAAAAACAAGAGAGTTTTCTTTCAGAAGGTTATATATATCAATGTTATTATACGAAAAATTTTTATCTAAATATTTCATTTCCTCCCACAATTCTTTTATACAAGGAGAATGAATCACTTTCTCTCCCCCTTTACATGCAGGATACATAATTATATCTTTTTCTCGCTTGACGAAACCTCTTCCAGATTTTAGTATATATTTCATTTTAAATCAACTGAACACATATGCGAAAATTAAGAAAAAGTGGTAATAGCTATATACCACTTTTTCTTGTTCTTAGATTAACAAGCAATAAAGCAACCGCCATTACATACTTGTTCTTCTACTTCGATATCTTCGATAAACATATGCCTGTTCTCCTTTCGTTATGATATATCAATTATAACTTACTTTTATCACAAAATTAAAAAATTGAAGATATGAAATTAATTTATAAAAAAATTTCATATCTTCAATTTTGTTAAATCGATACAATTCTATGTTAGTATAACAGTCAAACTATAGATTAGGAGGATACAGCATGAAAAAAATAATAGCCATTTTTCTCTCTATACAAGCCGTGGCGGTAATAGATATTATTATCTTTCCCCCTTTTGGTTAGTTCTTAAATATTGTAATAGTCTCTGCTCTAATATATTAGAGAGCTCCGGTTGTTCTATTTTAGAAACTTTTAAAATATATTGCTTAACTTCTTCAAGATTAACTCTGTTTTCTATTAAGTAGGAGTATACTAATACCAAAAAATTTAACAAAATTATTTCAAACGTATCAAATACATCAAGGATCATTCTTAACTGATTGACAAAAAAGTTGAAATGAGTTGTTAATCTCCGTTCTACTAACTCAGAAATTAAGTTTAAATATGTATACTTTAAAGCCTTTCTAAAATCTAACAAGGGACTATAAATTTCTGAGCGTGATACCAGTTCTTTTCCTAAAAATAACAAATCTGTATCAGATAGAAAAGGCATAGTATTCCCAAAAAGATGGATTTCATAAGCAGTCCAATCTTCAATATCAAATAAATAATTCGATAAAAATTTGCTATCATCTAGAGATAAAGTGAAATCCCTATCAATTAGATGAATAGCATTTTTTATCACCAAAGTATTTAATTTATCATATAAAAATTGACTTTCTTTGTATTTGTCAAGCAACTCAAGCAATGATTGTTTATCATTTTCTACTGATAGCTTCGAAAT
Organism: Streptococcus sp. 27098_8_76; assembly: GCF_041432315.1. Classification (GTDB taxonomy): domain Bacteria; phylum Bacillota; class Bacilli; order Lactobacillales; family Streptococcaceae; genus Streptococcus. The sequence goes on from NZ_JAPVZI010000003.1 coordinate 49,823, forward strand.
TTTATTCATAAGTAACTGATGTTGAGTAGGTTTATAATTTCTAAGAGCAAATCCAAATTCTGAAAATGTTAAATTAATACCTTCAATTACTTCTAACATCTTATCAGCAGAAAGCATAGTTTGTCCAGATTCAAATTTTGATAATTGAGAAACTGATAATTTATTTTTTGCAACATCCTTTTGTTTAACTTTTCTAGCAATTCTCAACTCCTTATAGAATTCACCTAATTTTAATAATTCATTAGAATCCATGTCATTATTCCTCCTTGACAAACTCCGTCTCACAAAATATTATTTTCATCCCTAAAAAGTCTATTATTTATGATCATATCTAAAATTTTAAGATGGATATCCATTACCGATTTTTAGTTTTGTATTATAGGAACCCGATAATTTTTAAAGTGTTTATATTTTTACAATATTGATATTTTTTATCCTCTTCAATCTAAAACTACCTTAATAAATTTTTCTCTCGATTTTCATTTATATATCTGACTTTCTGTGGCCTCTTCTTACGCTTGAGCAGGGCTTCTGCCGACATGGCTTCTTCCTTGCTAGCAAAACCTTGAGCATAGATGAGTTTGACCGGCAAGCGAGCTCGTGTATATTTTGCCCCCTTTCCACTATTGTGGACAGCGAGGCGTCTTCTCACATCAGTCGTATACCCTGTATAATAAGAACCATCACGGCACTCCAGCACATACATATAAGCCTTATGATCCATAATAAATCTCTTCAAGTTCGGGCGTATAGGAGCCATCATCATTGTGGACAATCAAAGGCGGTAAAACCTTAAAACCACTCGTTGAGCCATCCTTGATAGCCTCAATCAAGAGCATATTGGCTTCCTTTTCCCGTTTTGGATAAACAAACTGCAGTCGCTTAGGGGCTAGATTATGCCGTTGCAACATGTCCAAGATGTCTAAGAGTCGGTCAGGACGATGAACCATGGCCAAGCGCCCATTGGACTTGAGAATACTTTGGGCACTACGGCAAATTTCCTCCAGATTGGTCGTGATTTCATGGCGTGCCAAGAGGTAATGTTCACTCTCGTTCAGGTTGGAATGAGGATCCACCTTGAAATAGGGCGGATTACACAAAATCATATCTACCTTACTTCCCTGAATGTGAGCAGGCATATTTTTCAAATCATCGCAGATGACCTGCATTTGCTCCTCTAATCCATTCAAACGGACAGAGCGTTCAGCCATATCCGCCAAACGCTCCTGAATCTCAACAGCCAAAATCTGTGCCTGAGTCCGAGTGCTAGCAAATAGCCCCACCGCTCCATTACCAGCACAGAAATCCACTATCAAGCCCTTTTTAGGAAAACGTGGAAAGCGTGACAAGAGAACACTATCCACCGAATAACTAAAAACCTCTCTATTTTGAATGATTTTGATATCTGTAGAAAAGAGCTGGTTAATGCGCTCTCCTGATTTTAATAATTGTTCTTCTTCCATGGTCCTATTATAGCAAATTTATATTAATATTACAAAGAATATAGATTTCTAACTAATTCTTCTGCTTCTTCAAATGTTGAAGGGCTTCTTTGGTCCAAATTGGCATCATTCGTTTGAGAGGCGCAAAGCCGTAGTTAAAGCGGTCGCTTGAAAAGCGTCTCCGTCTCGGAAACTGGTGCTTTTCTTCCTCCAAAGTGCGGATAGAAAGACTGGCTTTCCCTGTAAATTCATCCAAATCTACTACCTGAACTTGAACCTCTTCATCGACTTTCAAGGCGTCATGAATATTTTCAATAAATCCTGTTCGAATCTCTGAAATGTGAATCAGCCCCGTATCACCCGTCTCTAGTTCAACAAAGGCACCATAGGGCTGAATCCCTGTAATACGCCCCTTTAGCTTATCACCGATTTTCATCTTAGTCCTCGATTTCAATTGTTTCAATCACGACATCTTCAACTGGCTTGTCCATCGCCCCTGTCTCAACAGCAGCAATTTCATCTAAAACAGCGTAAGATGCTTCATCAGCTAACTGACCAAAAACCGTGTGACGGCGGTCTAGGTGAGGTGTCCCACCTTGGTTAGCATAGATTTCTGCGATCGGTTCTGGCCAACCTCCACGAGCAATTTCTTTCTTAGAATAAGGCAAATGTTGATTTTGCACGATAAAGAACTGGCTGCCGTTGGTATTTGGACCAGCATTGGCCATGGAAAGAGCACCGCGAATATTGTAAAGTTCTTCTGAGAATTCATCTTCAAATGATTCGCCGTAGATTGACTCGCCACCCATACCAGTTCCAGTTGGGTCTCCACCTTGGATCATAAAGTCCTTGATAATACGATGGAAAATGACTCCATCATAATAACCATCTTTTGATAGAGCTACAAAGTTAGCTACTGTTTTTGAAGCATGTTCAGGGAAAAGCTTGATCCGCAAGTCTCCATGATTGGTCTTAATGGTCGCAAGAGGACCTTCTACTGTTTCAATGTCTACTTGTGGGAAATGTAATTCTTTTTCTACCATACCAAATCCTTCTAAGGCATCAAAAATGCCATCTTCTTCTAGTGTTTTTGTTATATAATTCGCTTTTTCTTTGATTTTATCATGAGAAATTCCCATTGCAACGCTGATTCCAGCGTAATCAAAGAGTTCCAAGTCGTTGAGCCCATCTCCAAAGACCATGACGTTCTCTGGTTTCAAGCCTAGGTGTTCCACAACCTTTTCCACACCTGTCGCTTTGGAGCCTGAAATCGGCACAATATCAGACGAATGCTCATGCCAACGAACCATGCGAAGTTTGTCTGAGAGACTGTCCGGCAAGCTCAAGTCATCTCCTTTATCTTCAAAAGTCCACATCTGATAGATATCTTCTTTTTCATGGAAATCAGGATCCACATCCAAGTCAGGATAAATCGGATTGATAGCTTCACTAATCATATCGGTGCGAATCGACAACTTGGCATCATGACTCCCAACCAAGCCATACTCAATTCCTTCTTGCTTTGCCCAGGAGATATACTCCTCAACATCTGACTTCTTAATCTGATGTTGATAAATAACCTGACTTTTTTTATCTTCTATATAAGCCCCATTCAAGGTCACAAAAAAGTCAGGCTTGAGATCACGAATCTCTGGCACGACACCAAAAATCCCTCGTCCAGAAGCAATACCTGTCAAAATTCCTTTCTCACGTAATTGCTTAAAAACAGTTGGGATTGAAGCTGGAATAAAACCTGTCTTTGAATTCCTCAATGTATCATCAATATCAAAAAAGACAATCTTGATTTTCTTTGCCTTGTATCTTAATTTGGCATCCATCTCACTACCTCTTTCAATCTAACTCTTTCCATTATACCATAAAGTAGAGAAATCCCACATCCCAATAAAATCCTTATCTCTTATCCGAATTCCTTTACTAGATACAAAACCAAATCATCATTATTTTGGCTAGTTGCATTCATTTCCAAGGGTTGATTTCGATACCAGACACCTGTCCCATCTGGAATGTAGCCCCGTCTGATATACAATCTCTGGGCAGGGCCATAGCCTAAGTGCAAACCTACACCAAGAGTGACCTTACTCGAAACAAACTTGACTCGTTTTTCTGCTTCTTCTAACAGTTGATTCCCAATCCCTTGATTTCGAAAAGGTTCAAACACATTAAAATCTGATAATTCTGGGTAGACTTCTGCAAAAGGACCATGTTTAGCAGAGGGCAAAATGGTAACGTAGCCCGCTACAGCACCATCAATCTCTGCAACTAAGACTTCTCTCTCCCCACTTTCCTGTTCCAGAAAATATCTAGCCAAAATTTCCTCTCTACCAGGCCAACCTTGATTCATAAATCCATGAGATAAGGATTCAATATCAGACTTAATCATATTTCTAATCGTACAATTCATCTTTGACTTACCCACCTTTACTCTTTTTATTACCATTATAGCACGCCAAGGTCAGAAAAAAACGATCTCGTGAAAAAAAACCAATCGAGTCTCAATTCGCTTTCTTATTTCCGAGCTCATGAAAAAGAGGTCCATCCGGACCCAAACTCGCTCTCTCATTTCAAGGATCGTGAAAAAAAGACCCAAGCGGGTCTGAAAAAGAGGTCCCCCGGACCTCAACTCGCTTTCACATTTCTATGCTCGTGAAAAAAAGACCCGTCGGGGTCTTTTCTTTAATCTTCGTTTACGAAAGGCATCAAAGCCATTACGCGAGCGCGTTTGATAGCTGTTGTTACTTTACGTTGGTTTTTAGCTGAAGTTCCTGTTACACGACGAGGAAGGATTTTCCCACGTTCTGAAACGAAACGGCTAAGAAGCTCAGTATCTTTGTAATCAACATATTCAATTTTGTTTGCTGCGATGTAATCAACTTTTTTACGGCGTTTGAATCCGCCACGACGTTGTTGAGCCATGTTTTTTCTCCTTTATAATTTTAGTTGTCCATTAGAATGGTAAATCATCATCTGAAATATCCAATGGATTTGTTGCTCCAAATGGATTTTCATCACGTGAAAAGTCTGGTACTGAATTTGTAGGCGCTGAATAGTTTGAACTTGGTGTAGAATAAGCTCCACCTGTGTGACCCTCTCGCACACTACGGCTTTCCAACATTTGGAAATTCTCAGCCACGACCTCTGTCACGTATACACGTTGTCCTTGCTGGTTATCGTAACTACGAGTCTGGATACGACCTGTCACCCCGATAAGCGAGCCTTTTTTAGCCCAGTTAGCAAGATTTTCAGCCTGTTGGCGCCACATAACGACATTGATAAAATCAGCCTCACGTTCGCCATTTTGACTCTTAAATGTACGGTTTACTGCAAGAGTAAAAGTCGCAACTGCTACATTTGATGGGGTATAACGCAACTCAGCGTCACGTGTCATACGCCCTACAAGTACAACATTGTTAATCATAGTTTACCTTCTTACGCGTCAGTTTTGACGATCATGTGACGAAGAATGTCAGCGTTGATTTTTGAAAGACGGTCAAACTCTTTAAGAGCTACGTCGTCGTTTGCTTCAACGTTAACGATGTGGTAAAGTCCTTCACGGAAATCTTGGATTTCGTATGCAAGACGACGTTTTTCCCAAGTTTTTGATTCAACAACAGTTGCACCGTTGTCAGTCAAAATAGAGTCAAAACGTGCTACCAAAGCGTTTTTAGCTTCTTCTTCAATGTTTGGACGAATGATATAAAGAATTTCGTATTTAGCCATTGATATGTTCCTCCTTTTGGTCTAATGACCCCAAGACTTTGCAAGGGGTAAGTGAGGTTCGCTCACAATAAACTATTATACTAGAAAACATTTTTTTACGCAAGTAAAAACTCTGGAATGCGAAAAAAACGCCACATGGGCGTTTTCCTATTCTTATGGTTTAATACGGTGCAACATACGTGGGAACGGAATGGCTTCACGGATGTGTTTTGTTCCTGCTGCGAAGGTTACCATACGCTCGATACCGATACCAAATCCACCGTGTGGAACTGTACCGTATTTACGAAGGTCAAGGTAGAATTCATACTCTGTACGGTCCATGCCAAGTTCATCCATCTTAGCAACAAGGGCATCGTAGTCTTCCTCACGCATAGAACCACCGATGATTTCTCCGTAACCTTCTGGAGCAAGCAAGTCTGCACAAAGCACGCGCTCTGGATTTCCAGGAACTGGTTTCATGTAGAAGGCCTTGATGGCTGCTGGGTAGTTCATGACAAATGTTGGCACACCAAAGTGGTTTGAAATCCAAGTTTCGTGTGGTGAACCAAAGTCATCGCCATGCTCAAGATGCTCGTAGTCAGCATCTTCATCATTTTCATGCTCTTGCAAAAGGTCAATAGCTTGATCATAAGTGATGCGTTTGAATGGCTCTGCAATGTAGCGTTTCAAGAGTTCTGTATCACGTTCCAAGGTTTCCAAGGCTTGAGGCGCACGGTCAAGAACACCTTGAAGAAGAGCTTTCACATAAGCTTCTTGCAAGTCAAGCGACTCATCATGTGTCAAGTATGAGTACTCAGCATCCATCATCCAGAACTCAGTCAAGTGACGACGTGTTTTTGATTTTTCAGCACGGAATACTGGACCAAAGTCAAAGACACGACCAAGAGCCATAGCACCTGCTTCTAGGTAAAGTTGACCTGATTGGCTCAAGTAGGCTGGCGTTCCGAAGTAGTCTGTTTCAAAGAGTTCAGTTGAGTCTTCCGCAGCATTTCCTGACAAAATTGGGCTATCAAACTTCATGAAGCCGTTCTTGTCAAAGAACTCATAAGTTGCATAGATAATAGCGTTACGGATTTGCATTACGGCCACTTGCTTACGAGAACGAAGCCACAAGTGACGGTTATCCATCAAGAAGTCTGTACCATGTTCTTTTGGTGTGATTGGGTAGTCTTGAGATTCACCGATCACTTCGATGTCTGTAATGTCCAACTCATAGCCAAACTTAGAACGTTCGTCTTCTTTAACAATCCCTGTCACATAAACAGAAGTTTCTTGGCTCAAGCGTTTGATAACATCAAACTTCTCAAGTCCCACTTCTTCACCAAATTTTTCTACAAAGTTTGGTTTAAAGGCCACACCTTGGAAGAAGGCTGTTCCATCGCGCAATTGCAAGAAGGCGATTTTTCCTTTTCCTGATTTGTTGGCAACCCAAGCGCCAATCGTCACTTCCTGACCAACATAGTCTTTTACATCAATAATCATTACACGTTTTGTCATTGTTTTTCCTTTTCTTTTTTATTCTTTATGGAAAACCACTTCTATATTGTTCCCATCTGGGTCAATCACAAAAGCAGCATAGTAAATCGGATGCTCACTACGATAACCAGGAGCCCCATTGTCTCGCCCACCTGCCTCTAAGCCAGCCTCATAACAAGCTTGAACCTCTTCCTTATCTTCTGCTAAGAAAGCAAAGTGAATAGGATCTTGTGTCCCCTGAGCCAGCCAAAAATCACCACCAGGATGAGGGCTGTTTGGGGCAAGAAAACTGATTAGAGAAGTAGTCTTAAAAGCTAATTTATAGCCCAAAGGGGCAAGAAAACTCCTATAAAATCCTTCTGAAATTTGTAAATCCTTTACCTTAATTTCAAAATGATCAATCATTCTCACTCCCCATAAATGCTTTCAAGCGTTTAACTGCTTCTTTAAGCGTGTCTAGATCTGTCGCATAGCTGAGGCGGACATTTTCTGGAGCTCCAAAACCTGCTCCTGTTATAAGTGCCAAACCAACTTCCTCAAGAATAGCTGTTGTAAAGTCAGTCACATCCGTATAACCTTTCATCTCCATGGCTTTTTTAACATTTGGAAAGAGATAGAAGGCTCCTTGTGGCTTAACGACTTCAAAACCAGGGACTTCACATAATAGCGGATAAATGGTATTGAGACGCTCCTCAAAAGCCTGACGCATGATCTCAACAGAATCCTGTGGTCCTGTTAAGGCTTCAATAGCCGCATATTGAGAAACAGATGTCAAATTTGAAGTTGTTTGTCCCGTCAATTTACTCATAGCTGAAATGATTTCTGGATCACCCACTGCATAACCTACCCGCCAACCTGTCATGGCATAAGCCTTAGATACACCGTTGATAACAATGGTTTGCTTGCGAATGGCTTCTGATAGACTTGAGATTGGAACAAATTCATTTCCATTATAAACAAGGCGGCCGTATATATCATCTGCTAAAATCAGAATGTCATGCTCAACTGCCCAATTTCCGATAGCTAGCAATTCTTCACGAGTATAAATCATACCAGTCGGATTAGATGGTGAATTGAGAACTAAAACCTTTGTTTTATCTGTCCTAACTAGTTCTAGTTGATCCACCGTGACTTTAAAATCATTGTCTTCCTTAGCTTGAACAAAAACTGGAAGCCCTTCTGCCATCTTGACCTGGTCTCCATAACTCACCCAGTATGGAGTTGGAATAATAACCTCATCTAAAGGATTGATTACAGCCATAAAGAACGTATAGAGGGAAAACTTGGCACCTGTAGCAAAGGTAACCTCATTACTTGCAACAGAATAGCCATAGTAACGCTCGAAGTAGGTATTCACTGCAGCTTTTAATTCTGGTAGACCTGAAGCTACTGTATAGAAGGAAGCCTGTCCTTCTCGAATAGCTTTAACTGCTGCATCCTGAATATTTTCAGGGGTGTGAAAATCTGGTTGTCCCAAGGTCAAGAAAAGGACATCCTTACCTTGAGCTTTTAATTTTTTTGCTCTCGCATCACTAGCTAAAGTGACACTTTCTTCCATTTCTAAAACACGGTTGGATAGTTTCATAGGCCCTCCTTATTGACCAATGCTCCTGTTTCAAAATCTACTAGATAAAAATTAGTTCCTGACTTGACTTCCCAGATTGGCTTGTCTTGATAACGGCCAAAGGTAATCTTGTCAATCTCGCCAGCTCCTTTTTCTTTAGAAACAGCTTCTGCTTTTTCTTGTGAAACACCCTGATTTAGCTGATAAACGTAAATCTTATGGTCATCTTTTCCAATCAGGACAGCAAGTGCTTCTTGCTGTTTATTACGACCAAGAACGCTGTAATAAGATTCCAAGCCATTGTATAAGTCAACCTGATCAGCCTGCTCTAATCCTGCATACTGCTGAGCTAATTTTTCTCCTTCACTTTTAGCTGTTTGATAAGGTTTCATACTCAGAAACACTAGATACAGAAAGGAAGCACTGATAACCACAAACAAAATCGTCATCCCTAGACCATACTGCCACAGTAGATTATTTTTTGCTTTGTTTTGTCTTTTTTTCACTCGTCTATTTTACCATCTATTGGGCTTTATTACAAGCGAATATAAGAATACTCTGCGAAAATCCAATTCAAACTTTGTCAGCGTCGCCTTGCCGTACCCAAGTACTGTCTGCGGCTTGCTTCCTAGTTTGCTCTTTGATTTTCATTGAGTATAAGAAACCAATTCTATTTCTTCCTTTAAACAAAACAGATTTTTCTTAGTTAAAACCGAGCAAGAAAAGTAAAGACAGCTCCAAAATCAACCGATTAAAAAACCTGAGCTTGGCACTCAAGTTTTCAGAAATTCTTTTAATCTATGGAATCATTTTATCATCCATTCTTTTAGCCAATTTTCCTAAAAAGATAGCCAGTAGAAGGCTAATCATGACTAAAAAGAATCCTAGATAAAGAAATGTTACTATAAAGCCTAAATGGTCAATCAACCAGCCTGTCAGTGGGAAGAAGACAATCATACTCAGGCTAAACATCATAGAGTAGACACTCAGCATGGTTGCCCTTACTTCACTTGGAAGGCGCTCTTGCAAATCATTGTCAAAAATCGGCTGAAAAAGAGCATATAGAGCATTACTAATCAAATAGACCAAAATATAGATGAGAGGTGTTCCAAAGTAGGACAACATATAGGTGACGCCAGTCAGCAGGACGAGGATAGGGAAAAGCTTCAAGGCAGCATATTTCTTTCCAATCTTACTCGCTAGATAGACTGCGACGATATTCAAGAGACTACCAAGTAGCATAACTGCTGAAATTTGCCAACTACTTAAATCTGGCAACTGATTTTGATAGTAAAAATAAAACATATACATGAGTGTTCCGACAATCTGAGATAAAATCATCCAGTTTAAAAGCATGGGATTTCGCTTCAACTCATCCTTAACAGTCCAAATAATCTGTTTCATGGTCACACTATCAGCTTTTTCTACTTTGACACTGGGCTCTTTCAGCATCCAAATCAGGAAAAGAACTATGATAGAAGTGGCAATCATGATATAGTAGGTCAGGTGCAATTGACCATGAACAAAAAATCCTGCTAGCACTGTCCCCAAAGACTGGGTTCCTTCTGACACTCCTGATATGAAACTTGAAATGGATAGATAACGCTCCTTTAGTCCAGCCTCTACAGCCGAGTCATAGACCATTGCTGCGCTTGTTCCTGAATCAAAATTATAAGATAAGGCATTTATCGCCATAGCTAGTGCATAAATCCAAAAATTTCCTTGCCCAGCTAACATGAGAATAGAAGACACAATTCCTGCTATTCGACTTAAATAAAGGTTGGTCTTATAGGAGTAACGATCAGCCAACATTCCAGATGGAATTTCACAGAGAAGACTGGTTGCATGAAAGATACTTTCCAGAAGTCCAATCTGCCAAAGAGACATTCCGTTTTGACTGAGAAAGAGAATCCAAAAGCTGGTAATCCCTAAAAAAGCAAAAAATTCAACTCCGGCCATCAGGCCAATATTTTTCCGATAATTTCTTATTAACATTTTTTCTCCTTTAACAAGTGTATTATTATTTCTTTTGTCCGTCACTTGTTAATCTTTGCCTTACATGATCTCCACCCCTTTTTAGAAGCATTCTTCAATGCCATTATTTTCGTTTAATTGTTTATGAAATGATACCGGAAAAACTGTTCTGTAGTTTCTATTGCAAATTTCCTCGTTTATTTTATCACTTATATCATCATATTACAAGAGAATATAGGAATAGTCTGCAAAAATCCAATGCAAACCAGAATCTAAGTGAAAGAGTTCTTGTTTTTTCTATCTTAAATAACTAGAAATTCTCCAATTTTAATTTTTTTAAATAAACTCTGAGCAAATTCCTTGCAAGTTGTCTTGTTTTGTTGTAATATATTTTATAACAACGAGAAAACTCTCGAAATTTTAAGAAAAAGGAGACACATCATGTCTAAAAAAGTATTATTTATCATCGGATCACTACGTCAAGGCTCTTTCAACCACCAAATGGCGCTCGAAGCTGAGAAAGCACTTGCTGGTAAAGCAGAAGTTAGCTACCTTGATTATTCAGCCTTTCCTCTCTTCAGCCAAGATTTGGAAGTTCCAACTCATCCAGCTGTAGCTGCTGCTCGTGAAGAGGTTCTCGCTGCGGATGCTATCTGGATCTTCTCTCCAGTCTACAATTTCTCTATCCCTGGAACAGTGAAAAACTTGCTTGATTGGCTATCTCGTGCCCTTGACTTATCTGATACACGTGGCGCTTCTGCCCTTCAAGACAAGTTTGTCACCGTATCATCTGTAGCTAATGCAGGTCACGATCAACTCTTCGCTATTTACAAAGACCTCTTGCCATTTATCCGTACACAAGTAGTTGGTGATTTCACTGCTGCACGTGTTAATGACTCTGCTTGGGCAGACGGAAAATTGGTTCTCGAAGAAACAGTCCTAAACTCACTTGAAAAACAAGCGGAAGACTTGGTCAATGCTATCAAGTAATACTCTTCGAAAATCAAATTCAAACCACGTCAGCGTCGCCTTACCGTACTCAAGTACAGCCTGCGGCTAGCTTCCTAGTTTGCTCTTTGATTTTCATTGAGTATAACTAAACTAACTAACATAATAAAAGCGAACAAGGCTACTTTTCTGACACTCAGAAGACTAGCTTGTTCGCTTTTTATATTTAAGGTTAGACTTTTGTCCCCGACTCTTTTCTTCTATCTTCTATACTTCCTTTACAAAAACCAATTCCTGTGGTTGGGACAAGTCTTCTCGGTAGACAAATCCTGCAAAGCTTAAGCGACGAGCTTCCTCAACCGTCTGTACTTGATTTTCTATCAGGGCTGTCAGGAAGGCACCACGCGCTTTCTTAGAAATAGTTGAGTGAATTTTCAACTGACCACCCTTATCCTCCATAAATTTGAAGGACACCATTTTTTCTCTAATTTCCTTAGAAAATACAGTCTCAAACTCGGACGACAAGAGAGAGAAAATCACTTCTTCCTGCCTCAGAGCTCCATCATAGGCTGTCTTCCAATGGCTCTTCAAAGTCTTACCAGCGACTTTTAACTTCATCAAAAAATCCAAACGGTGAGGAGCCATGGGCGACAAGGCTGGAACAACGCCGTACAAAGCCGAGGTAATGAAGACATGATTTTCAAGATAGGATTGTTCTACCTCGGTCAATTTATCTCGCTTGATATGGCGGTACATAAGCCCATCAAAAAGTTTCAAGGCTGGGTAGTGTTGAGCAGTTTGGTTCTTCAAAGCTTGGATATGTTGAAATTCTTCCGTCGCCTTATCGGCTGAAACCTTGTAAAAACTCTCCAATTGACTAGCAGAATAGAGAGCCAAGGCATCAAGCACGGTCTGACTTTCTGGTTTTAAAGGAATTGCCTCGATACTTGGCAAGTCTGTGTTCATTTCTTTTGCTGTTGGGATTAAAATTTTCATATTGATAGTGTAGCATATTTTTTAGCCACAACCAAGAAATTCATCTGATACTCAATGAAAATCAAAGAGCAAACTAGGAAGATAGCCGCAGGCTGTACTTGAGTACGGCAAGGTGAAGCTGACGTGGTTTGAATTTGATTTTCGAAGAGTATGAAAAACCTCGGTTTGACCGAGGTTTCTCTGTTTATTTTGGCCATCCTAACCAGATAGCCCACGAGAACAAGGGCTGTGCCGGCTAAGCTTGTTAAGATAGATAAGAATTTATCTTTTTTCTCCTTGAACTGAAAAACACCTATCTTCAAAGCAAACAAGCCAAGTAGCATTGAAGCAAGCATCACATAAAAACCTATTTGTTTGTTCTCCATTAGCCTTAACTTACATTATTATAACATATACTTTCTGAGAAAACCTATTTTTACTGCACTTTAAATGTCTTGAGATAATTGTCTTTTCCTACTTGACCCTCGAAGGTTTTCCCATTTTCGAGGTAAGGCAGGTCATCTGATACAGAGGCCTTAACCTTGTAAATCTTACCATCAACTTTAAAGAAGTAGACGGTGTCTCCCTTGATTACAGCTGATTTGAGGTCTGTTACCACACCCTTAATGCTTTCTGTTATTGCATTATCAATCTCAAGATCGTTTTTATTGGCATACTTGCTGAGCAGTTCTTCCACTGTCGTGGCTACGATAACGTTTTGGTACTCAACTGCATCCACCAAAGCATACTCTTTGACCAAGCCAGCATTGTCCTTCAAGCCCATGATGTAGAGAGGTTTATCATTGAGGTTGATGAGAATTGGGAAGGTTGCCTTGTAAGATTTCTCCTGGACAGCACCTTCTGCTGATTCACGGGCCGATTCTTCGGTTGCTGAAGCCAAGCTGTACTTGGTGATTTCTCCTGTTCGCATATTTTCAAGGATAAAACCAAGATTACTCTCATCCGCATTAGCCGACGTCACACCTGTGTAGAGATAGATGTCATTGCCGATAGACAAGTAATTATAGCCCTTGGTAGTCCGAGTCACATTTTTCTTGGAAATCATGGCATTCCAGAAACCATCCTTGTACTTGCCGTTATAGTTAATTTGTTCAATGGTTTCCTCTGCTGGATAAACCCTGTCCACCCATTCCGGAACATCTGCCAAGCTGTATTCTTTGGTTTCTCCATTTGTGGCATCTAAGATAATGACTGAAACAGGACGAGGAACCGCAAGCCCAAATTGCTTTTGATAAACTGTAGCTACATAGAAAGGATTGCCCTCATCGTCCACCTCGAAAGATGGAGTTTTGAAGATCTTGGTTGGATACTTCAATCGCAGGTGACGTTTGACATCACGGTTAAAATACTCCGAATCCGAATACTTGATTGGTGTCTTCAAGTCCACCAAGTCCGCATTTCCAGTTACCATATCCACCTTGATATACTCGCCGATTCCCTTGGCCTGATTATTAAACCACTTGATAGGGTCTGCATATTCTAGTGGCGTCACTCGATAAGGTTTCCCATCAATCGTCAATTGAGTATAGGTATCTGCCGCCACGTACTGTGACACCTTATCGGTTAGGGAACCCAAGTAGCGGTCGCCAATTTTTTCAGCAGTACTTCTATCTAAGATAGGAACCTTACTGGTGTCACTCTTAGGAAATTCAGTAAAGTCTTTTTCCGTAACCGTGACTACATTGGCATAATTTTTAGCCTGAAAAATGCTAGAAGTCACCAAGGAAACCAAGCCAGCTAAGAGCAGAATCCCTCCAATAGAAGCTACAAGAACTTTACCTAACCGATTGATTTTGAAGCCCTCAAAATTTAAAGCAGCTTCCGCCTTGCCGTGACGCACATGAACCGTTTTGACAAATTTTATTCCCTTGCCAAAGCCAAATAAGACTGCCACAACTAATAAATGTCCACAAAGGAAAAAGAGAAATTCCCAGCTGGTCAGGTTAAGAGGCGGTAAAAAGATATACCAGGTCGTTGCGATAAAAATAAGTTCAAAGAGAATTCGTTTCATTTGCTTTCCTCCTAAATGATTCGTCCTTCCAAGTGATCCAGTTCATGCTGACAAATCTGAGCTGGGAAGCCTGTCAAGGTCATAGTCTGTTCCTGCCACTTGCTGTCACGATAGGATACCGTAATCGTTTCATAACGCTTAGTAGGTCTCACACCTGTCAATGACAAACAGCCTTCCTCTGTCTCATAAGCTCCTTCAAAGGACAGGAGCACTGGATTAAACATAACCACCGGAACCAAGCCAAGATTAAAGATAATCACGCGCTTCTGCACCCCAATCATATTGGCAGCCAGACCCACACAGGTCTCACGATTTGCTAAAAGCGTATCCTGTAAATCTCTGGCAAGATACAGATCATCCTGACTTGCCGGCTGAGAGACCTGAGATAAAAACAAGATATCCTTTACAATTTTCTTTTCCACTTCCTCACACTCCTCTTGATGTTTACTATATTATAGCAATTATAGCATAAAAACCGATAACTGCAAGCCCTTTCCCTCAACTGTAGCAAAAAGCCATCCGAAGATGACTTTTTCTTTTTAAATCGCATTCTTGTCAAAGCCAAGTTTGCGTTGGATAAACTTAACGATTTCGACAATGATAATCATTGAGAAGCTTCCGCCCATAACGATTCCCCATTGTGACAAGTCTAGTTTAGTTACGTGGAAGATTCCTTCAAGCGGTTCTACGACGATTGTTGCCATGAGAAGGATGAAGGATACCAAGATAGACCAGTTGAAGGTCTTAGACTTGAATGGACCAACTGTCAAGATGGATTGGTAAACAGACTTGACATTGTAGGCATGGAAAAGCTGAATCAAACCAAGGGTTGCAAAGGCCATAGTTAAGGCATCTGCATGAATGGCATGATTGTCACCCACATGAACTGGGTAAATAAGGGCAAGGCCATAAACACTCATAACAATAGCTGCTTGGAGTACACCTTGATAGATGATAGAACTCATGACACCACCTGAGAAGAAGCTTGCCTTGCGTCCACGTGGTTTGTGGGTCATAACACCAGGTTCAGCAGGTTCAACACCAAGAGCGATAGCTGGGAAGGTATCCGTTACCAAGTTGATCCACAAGAGATGAACTGGCTGCAAGACGTCCCAACCAAACAAGGTTGATAGGAAGATGGTTAATACTTCAGCAGTATTGGCAGAAAGTAGGTACTGAATGGTCTTTTGAATGTTTGAGAAGACCTTACGTCCTTCTTCAACTGCGACGATGATAGTCGCAAAATTATCATCCGCAAGAATCATGTCAGAAGCCCCCTTAGAAACCTCAGTACCAGTGATTCCCATACCGATACCGATATCAGCTGTTTTCAGAGCTGGTGCGTCGTTGACACCGTCCCCTGTCATGGCAACAACCTTACCTTGTTTTTGCCAAGCTTTGACGATACGAACCTTGTGTTCTGGAGACACACGGGCATAAACAGAGTATTGACCAACTACTTTTTCAAATTCTTCATCAGATAGTTCGTTGAGTTCAGCACCAGTTAAAACGTGACCTTCTGTATCGTTTGCGTCAATGATTCCCAAACGTTTAGCAATAGCTTCTGCTGTGTCTTGGTGGTCACCTGTAATCATGATCGGACGAATTCCCGCTTCCTTGGCCACTCGAACAGCTTCAGCAGCTTCAGGACGTTCAGGGTCAATCATCCCAATCAAACCAGTAAAGATTAAATCATTTTCAAGCTCCTCAGGAGTAAGATTTTCTGGAATACTATCGATAATCTTATAAGCACCTGCAAGGACACGCAAGGCTTGGTGGGCCATTTCAGAGTTGTTTGTATGAATGAGGTTTGTAACCTTCTCATCAATCGGAGCAATATCCCCAGCCTTATCACGAAGAACACAACGTTTCAAGAGTTGGTCTGGAGCACCCTTGACCGCTACAAGGAATTTACCATCTGACAGCGGGTGAACCGTTGACATGAGCTTACGATCCGAGTCAAATGGCAACTCAGCCACACGAGGATATTTCTCTAAAAATCCTTTAACATCATATCCCTTGTCCAAAGCATATTGAATGAAGGCTGTTTCGGTTGGGTCTCCGATCAGGTTTCCTTCCACATCGATTTTAGTATCATTTGCCAAAACAACTGAACGAAGAAGAGGCATTTCAAGACCCAATTCAATATCATCAGCTGAGTCATGTAGGACTGCATCGTAGAAGACTTTTTCGACGGTCATCTTGTTCATGGTCAGCGTACCAGTCTTATCAGAAGCGATGATTTCTGTTGAACCAAGTGTTTCAACTGCTGGCAACTTACGAACGATAGAGTTACGTTTGGCCAAAACTTGAGTACCAAGGGCAAGAACGATAGTCACGATAGCAGGAAGCCCTTCTGGGATAGCTGCAACAGCAAGGGCAACAGAGGTCATCAACTCACCAAGTGGATTTTTCCCTTGAATGAAAACACCCACTACAAAAGTAACAAGGGCAATGACCAAAATTGCATAGGTCAAGACCTTAGAAAGGTTGTTCAAGTTTTGTTTAAGTGGTGTGTCTGTCTCATCCGCATCTTGAAGCATACCAGCGATATGACCAACTTCAGTGTACATACCTGTATTGACAACAACACCAAGACCACGACCATAAGTCACATTTGAGTTTTGGAAGGCCATATTGACACGGTCACCAATACCAGAATCTGCAGCAAGCTCGACTGACAAGTCTTTTTCGACTGGCACAGACTCACCTGTAAGAGCTGCTTCTTCAATTTTAAGAGAGTTGGCTTCTAGCAAACGTAGGTCTGCAGGTACTACATCACCTGCTTCAAGGGCAACGATATCACCTGGTACCAATTCTTTAGAGTCAATCTCAGCCATGTGCCCATCACGCAGAACGCGGGCAGCTGGACTAGACATAGACTTGAGGGCTTCAATGGCTTCTTCTGCTTTTCCTTCTTGGTAAACACCAAAGGCAGCGTTAATGATAACCACGGCTAAAATGATAATGGCATCTGCGATATCTTCCCCACCAGAAGTCACGACTGATAAAATAGCTGCCGCAACTAGGATGATAATCATCAAATCCTTAAATTGCTCGATGAATTTGACCAGGATTGATCGTTTCTCGCCTTCTTCGAGTTCATTGTGGCCAAATTCAGCAAGGCGCTTTTCCGCCTCACTTGATGACAAACCTTGCTCGGTCGCATCCACAGCCTTCAAGACCTCTTCAGGACTCTGAGTGTAAAACGCTTGGCGCTTTTGTTCTTTTGACATGTGTCTCCTCCTTGACATTGTGTGCAAAACAGACTCTCTTTTCCCTCATCGTATCTTTTCACGACAAACAAAAAGAGACCTGTTAATCATAACAAGTCTCGCTGTTTAAGATAGTGCCGGAAAGCATACTTTTCAGTATAAAATTCGGAATGACGACACTATCACAGGTTTCTGCCAGCTACTCCCTTGAGTAGTACTATTATACCAAATTTAGAAAAGTTTTCAAAGAGTAAAAAATGACTTATTTGAATTTTCCCTTGAAAACCAGTATAATGGTAGAATGCTATGTGACTAGAAAGGAAGTTGAATGAAGCAATCTATCTCAAATCTCAAGTTAGCTGAGCGTGGGGCCATTATCAGTATTTCTACCTATCTGCTCTTATCAGCAGCAAAATTGGCTACTGGCCATCTTCTTCATTCATCCAGTTTGGTAGCCGATGGTTTCAACAACGTGTCGGACATCATTGGAAATGTGGCCCTCTTGATTGGGATTCGAATGGCACGCCAACCTGCTGACCGAGACCACCGTTTTGGTCATTGGAAGATTGAGGATTTGGCTAGCTTAATCACTTCCATCATCATGTTTTATGTCGGTTTCGATGTACTTCAGGATACCATTCAAAAAATTCTCAGTCATGAAGAAACGGTCATTGATCCTCTTGGTGCAACTCTAGGAATCATTTCTGCAGCGATTATGTTTCTAGTTTATCTCTACAATACTGGCCTCAGTAAGAAATCCAACTCCAAGGCACTGAAGGCAGCTGCTAAGGACAATCTTTCTGACGCTGTTACCTCACTTGGTACTAGCATTGCCATCCTGGCCAGCAGTTTCAATTATCCCATTGTGGATAAACTGGTCGCTATCATCATCACTTTCTTTATCTTGAAAACTGCCTATGATATCTTCATCGAGTCTTCCTTTAGCCTTTCGGATGGCTTTGACGACCGTCTGCTTGAGGACTATCAAAAGGCTATCATGAAAATTCCCAAGATCAGCAAGGTTAAGTCGCAAAGAGGTCGCACCTACGGTAGCAACATCTACCTTGATATTACACTAGAAATGAATCCTGACTTGTCTGTTTTTGAAAGCCATGAAATTGCGGATCAGGTCGAGTCTATGCTGGAGGAACGTTTTGGAGTCTTTGATACCGATGTCCATATCGAGCCAGCACCTATCCCTGAAGATGAAGTTTTAGACAATGTCTATAAAAAATTGCTGATGCGTGAACAGTTGATTGACCAAGGAAATCAACTGGAAGAACTCTTGGCTGACGATTTTGTTTATATTCGCCAAAATGGAGAACAGATGGATAAAGAGGCCTATAAAGCCGAAAAAGACTTGAATTCAGCTATCAAGGACATCCAAATCACTTCCATCAGTCAAAAGACCAAACTCATCTGCTATGAGTTAGATGGTATCGTCCATACCAGTATCTGGCGTCGCCACGAAACCTGGCAAAATATCTTTCATCAAGAAACCAAAAAAGAATAGAGAAATCCTGTCATGAGACGGGATTTTTCTATTCTTCTAGCTATCAAAGTCACTGAGATACTCATAGCGTTCGTATTTTTCAAGGAGTGCTTCGTTTTTCTCATCCAGTTCTTTTTGGAGAGTAGCCAGCTTACCAAAGTCAGAGCCATTTGCCTGCATTTCCTCTTCAATAGCAGCGATACGATTTTCCAAGGCTTCAATATCACCTTCAATGCTTGCCCACTCCTGCTTTTCTTGATAGGTCATGCGTTTCTTGTCTTCACGAACCTTGACCACTTTCTCCTTTTCAGCCTTTTGCACTTGATTGGCCATCTCTGTTTCAAAGGCTTTTTCATCAAGATAGTCTGTGTAATGACCAAAGAAAGGACGAATCTTACCATCCTCAAAAGCGAGAATCTTGGTCGCTACCTTATCCAAGAAATAGCGGTCGTGACTAACAGTCAAAACTGGACCAGCAAAGCCTTGCAAGAAATTCTCCAAAACTGTCAAAGTTGCAATATCCAAATCATTGGTTGGCTCGTCTAAAAGAAGAACATTTGGTTTTTCCAAGAGCAGTTTGAGGAGATAAAGACGTTTTTTCTCTCCCCCAGACAATTTCTCAATCAAGGTTCCATGCGTCGAACGTGGGAAAAGGAACTGCTCCAGCAACTCTGCAATCGAAGTCGTAGAACCACCGCTGGTCTTGACTTCTTCTGCCACTTCCTGCAAGTAATTGATAACACGCTTGCTTTCATCCAAACCCTCAATTTGTTGAGAGAAATAGGCGATACGAACAGTTTCCCCAATCACAACTTGACCTGCTGTCGGCTCAAGACTTCCTGCAATCAAGTTGAGGAGAGTTGATTTCCCAACACCGTTGTCCCCAACAATTCCAATACGATCTTTAGCCTGTACCAAGAGATTAAAATCTTGCAAAATGGGCTTGTTTTCATAGGCAAAGGAAACACCCTGAAACTCGATGACTTTCTTCCCAATCCGACTGGTTTCAAAGTTCATGGTCAAGTCTGTCTCAGCAACGCCACCTGAGACTTCTTTCTTCAAGTCATGGAAACGATTGATACGAGCTTGTTGCTTGGTTGCACGCGCCTGCGGTTGTCTGCGCATCCAGGCCAATTCTTGTTTGTAGAGTTGTTCTTTTTTGTGGAGAAGAGCTGCATCGCGCTCGTCCTGTTCCGCCTTAAGGCGAACATAGTCCTGATAATTTCCCTGGTACTCGGTCAAGCCTGCGCGATCCAATTCGAAAATCCGAGTTGACAAAGCGTCTAGGAAATAACGGTCGTGGGTAATAAAAAGGACGGTCTTCTTGGAATTTTTCAAAAAGAGGGTCAGCCACTCAATGGTCGCAATGTCCAGATGGTTGGTCGGCTCATCCAAAAGCAAAAGGTCGTGATTGCCAAGTAAGACTTGCGCCAACTGGACCCGTCTTCTTAGGCCACCTGACAATTCCCCAACAGGAGTAGATAAGTCCTGAATCCCCAGCTTGCTAAGAACCGTCTTGACCTGACTCTCAATTTCCCAAGCTTGGAGAGAGTCCATTTCTGCCATGACACGTTCCAAACGTGCCTGCTTGTCCTCACTATAGTTGAGCATGATCAATTCGTACTCACGAATGAGCTGGATTTCCTTGAGGTCGCTAGATAGAACCGTATCCAAGACCGTCTTGCTATCATCAAAATCAGGATCCTGAGTCAAGTAACCAATCTGGTAATCATTCTTAGCTGAAAAAGGACTGACATCCCCATCAAAGCCAGAAACACCAGAAAGAACATCTAAAAGAGTGGTCTTGCCTGTTCCATTGACACCAATCAAACCAATTCTGTCTAGGTCATGGATGATAAAGGAAATATCCTTAAAAACGGTCTTGTCACCGACGGATTTACTTAGTTTTTCAACGATAAAATCACTCATTTTTTCTCCCTCAGATAAGCATGGATGGCTTGACGGTCATTTTCCAATTCTCCATCGACAATGGCATATTCAATCTCTGTTAAAATCTCTCCCAAGTCTGGGCCCGGCTGATAGCCATATTCCTTGATCAAAATACCACCGTTGATTTGGATCTCTTTCTTGTCATGAATGGTCAAACTCTGATAGGTTTCTGTGATGGCTTGTGGATTGACTTCTTTTCCTTGGGCCTGACGAAGATTTTCAGCCTGTAAAAGTAAATCCAAGTCAAAGCGATAACAATCTCGCTTGCTCAATTCTCCCTTTTCACGCAGAGCCAAAATAGTCAGCAAATCCTGAACTTGCTTAGCAAACTGACGTGAGGTCTTCCAAGCTTTCAAAAATGGCTGCGCATTTTCAATCTCCAAAGCCCACAGTAGAGCCGCCCAAGCTTGCTCAGAGGATTTAAAGGTAAAATCAGTCTCCAAATCAAACAGTCTGTTGAGCTTGTCCTGGCTAGATTCCATATCAGGGAGATAGTCATAAGCTTGACTCTCAATCATGGAAGCCAAGCCCCTTCTCCAAAATGGAGCCAGCAAGAGTTTATCAAACTCAACAAAGGTACGCTCTACAGAAATTTTCTCCAAAAGCGGCGTCAATGTCTTCATAGCTTTAAAGGTTTCTGGCTCAAGTTCAAAGCCAAGACTGGCCTGAAAACGGAAACCACGCATAATTCGCAAAGCATCTTCGTTGAAACGCTCACTAGGAACTCCAACCGCTCGCAAAACTTGATTTTCTAAATCTTCTAAACCATGAAACAAGTCAATAATTTCTCCTGCCTCGTCCAAGGCAAAAGCGTTGACTGTGAAATCACGGCGTTTGAGGTCTTCTTCTAGCGAGCGGACAAAGGAGACCGCACTGGGTCTGCGATAGTCCACATAGACATCTTCTGTCCGAAAAGTAGTCACCTCATATTCCTCGTCTCCATCTAAGACCAAGACGGTTCCATGCTCGATTCCGATATCGGCTGTTCGCGGAAAAATCTGCTTGGTTTCTTCTGGATAAGAAGACGTCGCAATATCCACATCATGGATAGGACGATTGAGGAGGGCATCTCGAACAGAGCCCCCAACAAAATAGGCTTCAAAGCCTGCTTCTTTAATTTTTTCTAATACTGGTAAAGCCTTCTGAAATTCAGAAGGCATTTGCGTTAATCTCATAATAAGTGTTCTAATCCATAGACAAGCTCATGACGCTTGACAACTTCTTTAATTCCCAAATTGACCCCTGTCATGAAGGAGCTTCGATCATAGGAGTCATGACGAAGGGTCAATCCTTCTCCCTGATTGCCAAAGATGACTTCCTGATGGGCTACCAAGCCTGGTAAACGAACTGAGTGAATCCGCATGCCATCAAAGTCAGCACCACGGGCACCTGCAATCAATTCTTCCTCATCAGGCGCACCTTGCTGAGTAGACTCTCGAACTTCTGCCATCAACTCAGCTGTTTTAATAGCTGTTCCACTCGGAGCATCCTTTTTCTTATCATGATGAAGCTCGATAATCTCCACATTTGGGAAATATTTGGCAGCCTGCGTCGCAAATTGCATGAGCAAGACAGCACCCAAGGCAAAATTTGGAGCGATCAAACCACCCAAATTTTGTTCACGAGAAAATGCTTTTAGCTCTGCAATTTCTTCACTTGTGAAACCAGTCGTTCCAACTACTGGAGCAAAGCCATTTTCAAGAGCAAAGCGTGTATTTTCATAGGCAACGGCTGGAGTTGTGAAATCTACCCAGACATCCGCTTCAAAGCCTGCTAAATCAGCCTTATCCTTGAAAACAGGAATTCCCTGCCATTCTGATTCAGACTCAAAAGGATCCAAAACTGCTACCAAGTCCAAGTCTGGATCAGCCAAGACCATCTGGCAAGCAGCTTGGCCCATCTTACCCTTAAAACCAGCAATAATTACTCGAATACTCATCTCTACTCCTGTCTAAGATACAAAGGACCTTAGCTGCCCATGAAAAATAGGGAATAGCGCTGACTTTCCACAAAAGGCAAGACAGGCATCTTTTTTCAAGAGGCAGGTAGTCCGTGTTCAATTGCTAAGATACAAGCCATCTTAACTAGTCTAAAAGTACCAACTAAATCACTGGAATATAACCCAGAGCAATACTTCCTGCTCCTAGGTGTGTCCCAATGACACTACCAAATGTAGCTAGTGAAATATCCGTACCCACTCCAGATTCAAGCAAGTGCTGACGCAATTCTTCAGCCTTTTCAGAAGCATTTCCGTGAATGACAATGACTCGGTATTGACCTGAAGCCGTTGCTTCCTTGATAATTTCAATTAAACGCTTGGTTGCTTTCTTCTCAGTACGAACTTTTTCGTAAACTTCAATCACACCTTGATCGTTAAAATAAAGGATTGGCTTAATGCTTAGCAGATTGCCCAAAATCGCAGCCCCATTTGAAAGACGTCCACCTTTCACCAAGTGGTCCAAATCATCTACCATGATAAAAGCTGACGTACGGCTGATTTGAATAGCTAGCTTATCCTGAATAATAGCAAAATCATCGCCCTGGTCGCGCCAGTTAAAGACACTTTCAACCATGATACCCAGCGGAGCACTTGTAATCAAAGTGTCTGGAAAAGCAATGGTTAAGCCCTCATAGTCATCCACCATATACTGGATATTTTGGTAAAAACCTGAAATTCCAGAAGATAGGAAAAGCCCCAAAGCATGGGTATAGCCTTGTTCTTTGAGCAAGGTTAAAATTTCATCTAACTTGGCAATGCTTGGTTGACTGGTCTTAGGCAATTCAGAAGCCTGAGCCATTTTTTGGTAAAATTCCTCAGCAGTCAGATTGATGCCTTCGACATACTCCTCACCATCAATATTGACAGGAATATCCAAGACAAATAAATCTTCTCTCTGTAAGGTCTCTGCACTGAGATAGGCAGAGGAATCTGTGATAACAGCTAGTTTCATATTAGAACTCCAAATTGATTCCTGGTAAGTCTAATGCAATTTCAGTTACTTCGTAAGTCAAACGATTCAACATGTTCAAACATGGACGAGCCAACGTTTCCACTTCTTCTTGGCTCAATTCACTTGGTTCATTGACAATACGACCATCGATATGGTTTACCTGTGAGATTGTTCCACTAATGACAAACTTATCAAATACAATCATAAAGGTCAAGATGACAATCAAGGAAGTCACTTGATTTTCTTGGTCATGTTGGAGCAATTGGAAATTCACATCCACCTTGGTTTCAGGAGCTCCATTTTCATTTTCCCACTCAAAATTACGCGCATCAAAATGATACTGACTAACAAATTCTTGTTCACGTTTAAGATTCATGTCTTTCTCCCTCGGCTACAATATTATAAGCTATTGTACCATAAATTTTTATTTTCATCTAGTTTTCTAGAATTTAGTCAATCCCGATTTCAGCTCGAACTACGTCTGCGATGGTATCAACATAGTAGTCTACTTCTTCTGTTGTAGGCGCTTCTGCCATAACACGCAAAAGGGGCTCTGTTCCACTTGGGCGAACAAGGATACGGCCATTCCCCGCCATTTCAGCTTCCATCTTCTCGATGATAGCCTTGATAGCTGGCACTTCCATAGCCTTTTCCTTCATAGCATTTTCCACTCGAATATTGATTAATTTTTGTGGATAGATGGTTACTTCTGCGGCCAACTCTGATAAGCTCTTACCAGTTTCCTTCATGATTTTAGTCAATTGGACAGCTGATAATTGACCGTCACCTGTGGTATTGTAATCCATCAAAATCACGTGACCAGACTGTTCACCACCAAGGTTGTAGCCTGATTTTCTCATTTCTTCAACAACATAGCGGTCGCCAACTGCAGTGACTACCTTGTTAATACCTTCACGGTCCAAGGCTTTGTGGAAACCAAGGTTGGACATCACAGTCGTCACAATTGTATTTTGGGCCAATTGTCCTTTTTCAGAAAGGTATTTCCCGATAATGTACATAATCTTGTCACCATCGACGATGTCACCCTTTTCATCAACAGCAATCAAACGGTCACTGTCTCCGTCAAAGGCCAAACCGATAGCTGACCCGCTTTCTTTGACCACTTCTTGAAGGGCTTCTGGGTGCGTAGAACCGACATTAAGGTTGATATTAAGGCCATCTGGTGTTTCCCCGATAACCGTCAATTGAGCACCAAGATCTGCAAAGATTTGACGGGCACTTGTAGAAGCTGCTCCATTAGCTGTATCCAAGGCAACCTTCATTCCTTCAAGAGGAGTTCCAGTTGAAACAAGGTAGCCTTCATACTTACGCAAGCCTTCTGGATAATCTACCAAGGTTCCCAAGCCTTCTGCACTTGGACGAGGAAGAGTATCTTCCGTAGCATCTAGCAAGGCTTCAATTTCTGCTTCTTTTTCATCGTCCAGTTTGAAGCCATCACCGCCAAAGAACTTAATTCCATTATCAAGGGCTGGGTTGTGACTAGCAGAAATCATGACACCTGCACTGGCTCCCTCAGTTTTTACCAAGTAAGCTACTGCTGGTGTTGCAAGGACACCAAGTTTGTAGACGTGAATCCCTACAGAGAGGAGACCTGCCACCAAGGCAGATTCTAGCATTTCCCCAGAAATACGTGTATCACGTCCTACAAAAACTTTCGGCGCTTCCGTTTCATGTTGGCTAAGAACATAGCCTCCAAAACGTCCTAGTTTAAAGGCCAATTCTGGCGTTAATTCTACGTTAGCTTCTCCACGGACTCCATCAGTCCCAAAATATTTACCCATTTTTATAAAATCCTTTTTCTATTTTTAATTCGTTTTTGAACTAGTTGCTTTCGTTGACGAAGATGTATCCGACGAACTGCTTGTACTTGAACTTGGCGCTACTGGTTTTGTAGTGACCTTCATTGTTGTATCAAACGGAGTGATAACTACTGGTAAGACTACCCCGTTGCGGTCGATTGCCTGCAAAGGTACTGAGCCACTGTAATTACCTGTTATGCGTTCGCTGGTTGGTAAAAGCGCAATAACTTTGTCAATCTTAGCTAATGTTTCCTGGTCAGTTGTGACCGAAACGCGTTCATTTGACACGGTTACACTATCAAGTTGTAGCTTGGGATCAATCTGGCTTTGGTCAACTTGTGGCACAACAATCATCCCATCTCGCTTAACCTTCTTCCCAACTTTCACTGTGATCTTTTGAGGCGTTGCCACAGCGGTCAATCCACTTGGAAGATTTTCAATATTCAAGGGAACTTCAATCGTTCCAACACTAGCATCTGTTAGGTCAGCAGTAACCTTGAATTTACGTGTGCTTTCTTGCATTTCACTGGCCAAGGTCACACGATTGGCACCTGTCAGTACAACTGAAACCTCTGATGCAAATCCGCTGATGAAATACTGGTCATCATCATAGTGAATATCGATAGGAACGTTCGTTATCGTATTGGTGTAGGTCTCCGATTTGACCTGCCTTGTGGTATTGCTATTTTGAAAGTTGGTCGACGTTGCATAAATGAATAAGACACAAGCAAAAAAGAGAGATGAAATGATATATAGACTATTTTTTCTCATATTTCCAACCTCCTAGCAAACGGTCCTTGAAACTGACTTTTTCCTCAACAACTGGCAAAAGAATTGCTCGTAGCTCTGCTTCAAATTCTTCAATCGTCAAATCATGCTTGAAAACCCCATTGTAGGTAATAGAAATACCACCTGTTTCCTCTGAAACTATGAAGGTCAAGGCATCGGATACTTCTGATAAACCAATAGCCGCCCGGTGTCTGGTCCCAAATTCCTTGGAAATTCCTGTACTTTCTGTCAAGGGCAGATAGGCAGAGGTTACTGCTATTCGATTTTCTCTGATAATCACAGCACCATCATGTAGGGGTGTGTTGGGAATAAAAATATTGATAAGGAGTTCTGCCGAAATTTTGGCATCCAAGGGAATCCCTGTCGCGATGTATTCTTGTAAGGTCCGAACCCGTTGAATGGCAACCAAAGCACCAATCTTACGGGGACTCATGTATTCAACTGACTTAACAAAGGCACGAATCATTTTCTCTTCTGCACTAATTTGAGTAGTAGAAAAGAAATCTGTCGCCCTTCCCAAGCGTTCCAAACCAGTCCGAATCTCTGGAGAGAAGATAACAACCGCAGCAATAACCCCATAAGTGATAATCTGATTAATCAACCAAGAAATCGTTGTTAAACCAAGGATATTGGCCACAACCTGGGCTAATACAAAGATCAAGACTCCCCGTACCAAAATCATAATCTTGGTACCAGCTATCGCTTTTGTAAAACGATATAAAATATAGGTCACAATCAAAATATCAAACAAATTGATGGCAATACTCCAAGGACTAGAAAACAAGCTAGTCCAATATTGCAGGTTGGATAATTGTTGAAAGTTCATCTGCTGTCTCCTCTCTGTCCAAACACGTTCCTTTCTATTATACCATTTTTCTGACATTTTTTTCCCTATCCTACTTCATTTTAAATTAAAGAAAAAATATGATAAAATAAACTGATACTCAATGAAAATCAAAGAGCAAACTAGGAGGCTAGCCGCGGGTTGCTCAAAACACTGTTTTGAGGCTGTGGATAGAACTGACGAAGTCAGTAACCATAGCTACGGTAAGGCGACGCTGACGTGGTTTGAAGAGATTTTCGAAGAGTATGACTAGAAAAAACAAAGGAGAAACCATGTCTCAACTATATGATATTACCATTGTAGGTGGTGGTCCTGTCGGTCTTTTTGCAGCCTTTTATGCCCACCTACGCCAAGCCAAGGTCCAAATCATTGACTCTCTTCCCCAGCTAGGTGGACAGCCTGCTATTCTCTATCCTGAAAAGGAAATCCTAGACGTCCCAGGCTTCCCAAACCTGACTGGAGAAGAGTTGACTAATCGTCTAATCGAGCAATTAAATGGCTTTGATACTCCTATTCATCTCAATGAAACGGTTCTTGATATTGAAAAACAAGAAGAAGGATTTGTCATCACAACTTCTAAAGGTAGTCACCTGTCTAAAACAGTTATCATCGCTATGGGTGGTGGTGCCTTCAAACCACGTCCGCTGGAACTAGAAGGCGTTGAGGGCTATGAAAATATTCACTACCACGTTTCCAATATTCAGCAATACGCTGGTAAGAAAGTGACGATTCTTGGTGGGGGAGACTCAGCTGTGGATTGGGCTTTGGCTTTTGAAAAAATCGCACCAACTACGCTTGTCCACCGCAGAGATAATTTCCGCGCCTTGGAACACAGTGTCCAAGCCTTACAAGAATCATCTGTGACCATCAAGACACCATTCGTCCCTAGCCAACTCCTTGGAGATGGAAAAACGCTTGATAAACTTGAAATCACAAAAGTTAAATCTGATGAAACCGAAACGATTGACCTAGACCACCTCTTTGTCAACTATGGTTTCAAATCTTCTGTCGGTAACCTCAAAAACTGGGGTCTGGACCTCAACCGCCACAAGATTATTGTCAACAGCAAGCAAGAATCTAGCCAAGCAGGTATCTACGCTATCGGTGACTGTTGCTACTATGACGGAAAAATTGATCTGATTGCGACAGGGCTTGGAGAAGCACCAACTGCTGTCAACAATGCCATCAACTACATCGACCCTGAGCAAAAAGTACAACCAAAACACTCTACTAGTTTATAAAAAAGAACCACGAGTCACATAGGATTCGTGGTTTTATAGTTCATCGGCTAATTTATTTATCTTTCTGAGTCTGTGGTTGACGCCACTTTTGGTCAGAGGGGTGCTGAGGCTATCTGCTAACTGCTGGATAGAGTAGTCTGGGTGTTGAATCCGCAACTGCGCCACCTCCTGCAAATCCACTGGCAGATTTTCTAAGCCCATAATATCTTTGATTTTACTGATATTGTTGATGGTCTTCATGCTGGCAGAAACTGTCCGAGCGATATTAGCTGTCTCGGCATTATTGGCCCGATTGAGATCATTACGGGTTTCTCGCAAAATCTTTACTCGCTCAAAATCATCACGCGCCTGCATGGCTCCGATGACAATCAAGAAGTCCATAATGTCTTCGGCTCGCTGGAGATAGGTCACAGCCCCCTTTTTGCGCTCAAGCACCTTGGCATCCAGTAAAAATTGCTGAAGAAGTGAGGCAATCCCTTGCGCGTGGTCCAGATAAACAGAACTGATTTCCAACTGGTACTTGCCTGACTCAGGGTCACGAATGCTGCCATTTGCCAAGAAAGCGCCACAGAGATAAGCGCGGCCTGCTTCCTCATCCGATAAAATTGCCTCATCAATGCCTGTTTCCAGACCAAAGAAGGAGTCTGCCAAATGTAAGTCACTCAATAAATCCTGCACCTTTTCATCTGTAAAAACAGTATAGACCCGATTCTTACGAAGATTGCTTCTTTGGTGGTGGCGAATTTCTGATTTAATTTCATAGAAATGGAGAAAGGATTCATAGAGGTGACGAGCCAGTTTGGCATTTTCTGTCACGACTGACAAGGTCAAGCCTGAAGTCGAGAGACCGATACTGCCAGACATCTTGATAATAGCAGATAATTCATGCCGGCTCAGATGGTGTTGACCTAGTATTTCTTCTTTTACTGCTACTGTGAAACTCATTTTCTCACCTGTATAATCCGCATCAACTCATCCACAATCAAATCCCCATCGTGGAAGGCGCCTCCATTTTCCAGACGAAGGAAGTTGGATGAAATCACGCGCGGAACTTGCTTACAAAGACCAGAAAAATCATGTTCCACCTGGACCAAGTATTCATCAAAGCGATTGGAATTCATGTATTCCTGAGGAACTTTTTCAATATTCACCAAGACAGTATCGATAAAAGGGCGGCCAAGGTGACGATGCAAGACTTCCACGTGATCACTATCTGTAAAGTGTTCTGTCTCCCCACGTTGGGTCATGATATTGCAGACATAGGCGATTTCTGCCTTGGTTTTCAAAAGCGCCTGCCCGATTTCCTTAATCACGATATTGGGCAAAATAGAGGTAAAGAGGGAACCAGGTCCGAGGACAATCATGTCACTTTCAAGAATGGTCTGGACTACTCGACGGCTAGCCAGAGGCGTATCATCGTTGAGGGTATTTGTCACATAAACGTGGTCAATCATGCCTGGATGGTCTGCAATATGGCTCTCTCCAGCCACTTCTGTCCCATCCTGAAAGACTGCATGAAGGGTCAAGGGATGGTCACTGGAAGGATAAATCTTGCCAGTTGTATGGAAAAATTTGCTCAGCAACTGCATGGCATTATAGGTCGAACCCTGCATTTCTGACAGGCCAGCGATAATGAGATTGCCCAATGGATGGCCAGCAAAGGCTCCAGCATCTTCAGAAAAGCGATACTGAAAGACTTTCTCATAAAACTTAGGCATATCCGACATGGCCACAAGTACATTGCGGAGATCGCCTGGCGGTGTCAATTGCTGCATATTTTTTCGGAGTTCACCTGATGAACCACCATCATCCGCCACCGTTACGATAGCAGCAATTTCCACATCTTTTTCACGCAGACTCTTAAGAATGACAGGGATCCCAGTCCCTCCACCAATCACCGTTATCTTTGGTTTTCTCATGAACGGTTTACCGTTTCCTTTCTTCGGTCTTTGTCGCGATGCCCTTCATTAACAGGCCAATTCTTGGATAAGTCCTGCGCCAAGCGTTTAGCAAAGGCCACACTACGGTGTTGTCCACCCGTACATCCCATGGCAATGGTCAAAACGGACTTACCTTCCTTTTGGTAACTTGGCAAAATCGGCTCAATCAAGGCCAACAAATGTTGATAAAAGTCTTCGGACTCTGGATGGTTCATGACATAGTGATACACTGGTTCATCTACACCCGTTTGGTTTCTCAGTTCTGGTAGGTAGTAGGGATTGGGCAAGAATCGGACATCAAAGACCAAATCTGCATCAATCGGGATTCCATATTTAAAGCCGAAAGACATGACTTCGATACGGAAAGACTGGGCTTGTTCTTGGTCTGAAAACTGCTCTGCAAGGGCTTTACGCAGCTCACGAGGAGTGAGTTCAGTTGTATCCACCACATTTTGGCTCATATTTTTCAAAGGTGCCAAGAGCTCACGTTCCAGCTTGATTCCATCCAAAATCCGTCCGTCTGCAGCTAACGGGTGACTCCGTCTGGTTTCCTTGTAACGTGCGACCAATTCCTTATCTGCTGCGTCCAAAAAGAGAATTTTAAAGTCCAGTTCTTCCTTATTTTCCAGCTCATCCAAAACAGCTTGAATCTCTGAGAAGAAAGAACGGCTACGCATATCTACTACCAAGGCCAACTTATGGTCGTCTTCCTTTGTTTCCACCAACTGCAAAAACTTAGGCAAGAGAGCTGGTGGCATATTATCAATGGTAAAATAACCTAGATCCTCGAAGGACTGAATGGCTACAGTTTTTCCCGCACCACTCATTCCTGTCACAATCACCAAGTGAAGTTGTTTCTTTGTCATCTTTTTCTCCTTATATCAAAAGAAGTTTGGCAGAACCAAACTTCAACTAGCTTATCCAATCTCTGCGATGACTTCGATTTCGACTTTTACATCACGAGGAAGACGAGCTACCTCTACTGCTGAACGAGCTGGAAATTCCTCTTTAAAGGCCGTTTGGTAAACCTCGTTAAAAGGAACAAAGTCGTTCATATCGCTCAAGAAACAAGTTGTTTTGACAACATGGTCAAAGTCTGTTCCTGCTTCTGCCAAAATAGCACCAATGTTTTTCAAGACTTGTTCTGTCTGTTCTTGGATAGTCTCTCCTACGATTTCCCCAGTTTCAGGAGATAGGGGAACTTGACCACTAGCAAACAAAAGGTTGCCAACGATTTTTCCTTGAACATATGGTCCGATAGCCTTTGGAGCTTTGTCTGTATGAATTGTTTTTGCCATTTTCTTTTCCTCACAATTTTTCTAAGATTGCATCCCAAGCCTCATCCATCCCTGCCTTGCTGACAGATGAAAAGAGAATGAAATCATCACTTGGGTCAAAATTTAATTTCTTCTTGATTGCTGATTCGTGCTTGTTCCATTTACCACGAGGAATCTTGTCCGCCTTGGTCGCAACGATGATAACCGGAATCTCGTAATACTTGAGAAATTCGTACATCTGGACATCATCTGCTGACGGGTCATGGCGGAGATCCACCAAACTGACTACTGCACGGAGATTTTCTCGAGTTGTCAGATACTCCTCAATCATGCGCCCCCACTTTTCACGTTCCTTTTTGGAAACACGGGCATAGCCATAACCAGGCACATCCACAAAACGCATCTTGTCATCGATATTAAAGAAGTTGAGAAGCTGAGTTTTACCAGGTTTCCCTGAAGTTCTCGCTAGATTCTTGCGGTTCAGCATAGTGTTGATAAAACTAGACTTGCCAACATTTGAACGCCCTGCTAGGGCAATCTCTGGTAGTTCATCCTGCGGATAGTGGGATTTATTGGCCGCACTGAGCAAGATTTCAGCATTGTGTGTATTAAGTTCCATAATCACCTCTAGGCTGTCTCTAGGATTGGTTTATCCGTTCCATCGACAGCTTCTTTTGTGATGCGAACCAATTTCACATTTTCCTGACTCGGTACTTCAAACATAACATCTAGCATGGTTTCTTCGATAATCGAGCGAAGTCCTCGCGCCCCTGTCTTACGTTCGATAGCCTTATTGGCAATTTCTTGAAGGGCTTCATCATCAAATTCCAACTCGACATCATCATAAGATAACAAGGTTTGGTATTGTTTCACCAAAGCATTTCTTGGTTCTTTCAAGATGCGAACAAGGTCATCAACGGTCAATTGCTCAAGAGCTGCAAAGACAGGCAAGCGCCCAATCAACTCAGGAATAATCCCGAATTTTTGAATATCTTCTGCGATGATTTCTTGCATGTAAGAGCTATTTTCATCAATCGCCTTATTATTTTGACCAAATCCAATGACTTTTTCACCCAGACGTTGTTTGACAATTTCTTCAATGCCATCAAAGGCACCACCCACGATGAAGAGGATGTTCTTGGTATCCACTTGAATCATTTCTTGTTGTGGATGTTTGCGTCCACCTTGAGGTGGTACGCTGGCAACGGTTCCCTCGATAATCTTGAGAAGGGCTTGTTGCACCCCTTCACCAGAAACATCACGTGTAATTGACACATTCTCACTCTTCTTGGCAATCTTGTCAATTTCATCCACATAGATAATGCCACGCTCTGCACGTTCGATGTTAAAGTCAGCAGCCTGCAAGAGTTTGAGGAGGATATTTTCCACGTCCTCTCCCACATAACCAGCCTCAGTAAGAGCTGTCGCATCTGCGATGGCAAAAGGAACATTCAAGCTCTTGGCTAAGGTCTGAGCAAGGAAAGTTTTCCCTGAACCAGTTGGGCCAATCATTAAGATATTTGACTTCTGCAAATCCACATCTTCTGACTCTTCACGCGTATCGTGGAAATTGATACGTTTGTAGTGGTTATAAACTGCTACTGCCAAGGCACGTTTGGCACGATCTTGACCGATTACATAGTGATTCAATATGTGGAGGAGTTCGATTGGTTTTGGAACTTCTGACAAGTCTGCCAAGACTTCCTCAGCCAACTCCTCCCGAATGATTTCCTGAGCCAACTCCACACATTCATTACAGATAAAAGCGTTGTTCCCAGCGATTATTTTTTGTACTTCTTCTTGGCTTTTGCCACAAAATGAGCAATAAACCATCATATCATTATTCCTAGTTGTAGGCATGATTTCCTTCCGTTCTATTCTATACTATCATTCTATCTAAAATAAGGTCATGTAAAAAGCATGGATACTATTGACCAAATTGGTAAAGGCATTTAACAAGAGTAGGACAGAAAGTCCATAACGCTTTTTACGAAAAGCCTGTGCTCCTGCAAGCAAGCAGACCAAACACAGCATGGCTGTGAAAAAACCAAATATACTACGTTCCATTAGACTTCCTTTCTCTTGCGGTATTGGATGGTAAAATCATAAGGATTCTTTTCATCTTTGCTATAGGATTTGCTTGAAACTGTCTCAAAAAGAGACAAGTCAAACTCCTCAGGGAAATAGGTATCTCCCTCCACCCGAGCATGAATTTGAGTCAGAATCACTTCGTCAAGGTAGGGTTCAAAAGCCTGAAAAATTTGCTTCCCACCAAGAATATAGAGATTTTTGTCTTGACCCTGATACCAGCCCAGAACAGACTGGACATCATGAAAAGTAACAACCCCGTCTAGCTTTTCTTCCAAGTTACGTGTTAAAATCAAGGTCTCCCGTTTTGGAAGCAGGCGACGCCCCATCCCATCAAAGGTCACACGCCCCATCAAGATAGCATGATTCAGAGTTGTTTCTTTGAAGTGTTGCAATTCTGCTGGCAAATGCCAAGGCAGACGATTGTCCTTACCAATCACACCCTCTTCATCCTGGGCCCAAATAGCTACGATTTTCTTAGTCATGCTTCCATCCTTTTCACTGATAGTACTATTTTATCAAAAAACTCAAAAAAAGACTGGTTTGGAATAGCTTACAGAATAGAAAAAAATCCGTAAGAGACATCCTACAGATTTTTATATGATTATTCTATTTCTTACAAACCAGGTGCTTGTCCAAGTTCTGCTGCAATCATCCAAACTGTTTTCTCAAGTTCAGCCTTAGCACCAACAAAGATATCGTTTGTAACATCATCGCCTTCTTCGTCAGTCACATCCAAAGCTTTTTGGAAAAGAGTGATGAGGTAGCGATAAATAGCTAGAACACGTTCCAAGCTTTCTTCAACGTTACGGAATTCTCCTTCTTCTTCTTCGATTTCACTGTGTTGAAGGAATTCTGTCAAAGTTGAGAATGGGCTACCACCAAGTGTAATCAAGCGTTCGCTAATTTCATCCAATTGACCATCAAGAGCTTCCATGTACTCATCCATTTTTGGATGCCATACAAGGAAACCACGACCACGCATATACCAGTGCACTTGGTGCAAAGCAACGTGGGCTACATACAAATCAGCAACAGCTTGGTTCAAGACTTCCTTAGTTTTTGCCAATGCTACTGGCGCTGCTTTTGTCAATGATGTTACATCTTTTACTGCTTCTTTCTTCAATTCTACCATTTTCTTTACCTCATTCATTATTATTTGTAACCACTTCTTACTGATTACTACCTTAGTATACTACTAAGGAAAACCAATAGCAAGCCAAATGACTCACATGAGAAAAGTTGCAATAGACTGATAATTTAAGAATTTTTAGAATAAAACACAGTCCCTTTCAAACTCTCTTAACTGCGACAAAATAAAGAAAAAGGGGATGCAATTTTCTTGCACACTCCTTTCTCAAACTTATATCTTAATACCAAACGCTGACGTCAACACGACCACGAATTCCTTTTAAGTATTCAGATGAGGTATATTGCCATCCTTTTTCACCTGAATAATGAGGATTTGTCCAATCAAGCGCATCAGTATAAGCAGCAACCCAATTGACATGTTGTAAAATATCAGGATGATTCAAACGAGTTTGCAAAAGTTGACGGTAGCTATAAACATTCACATTTTGATAACCAGCCTGTTTCATTGTTGCCATATACTTGTTGATAATCTTGACCCAGGTTCCAGTATCACTGGGAGCTCTCTTGGTCTTATTGCCATATTCCCAGTTCTCAACATCGTAGTAGATAGGGTAAGACAAGTTCATCTTGTATTTTTTCAAGAGTTCAACGGTTTGATTAGCATCATTCTCAGCATCGGTCTCATTTTCAGCATAGGTATAGAGATAGACACCATAAGGAATTCCCAGACGATTTAACTCCTTAATGTTATGCGCCAATTCCTTGTCTTCTTTACCGCTATAACCTAGACGAACAATGACACCATCTACTTCATTTTCATCAATAACCTTTTTCCAATCATTGATACGGCCATTGTGCTCACTAATATCAATAACTTTCTTAGCATGTTCGGTTCCAACTTGCTCTTCTCTATTATTAAAGAAATAGCGTTTACCATCTCTGTGAACCCAGCCGACATTCAAATCTTTCTTTTCTTTGAGCTCACCAGAGGCCGCAAAGATATAGCGAGCACCATCCATAATCACTTCGTCAGTCGCCATGGCACCACTTCCAGTCAAATAGTAGTTTCCTTGCCACTCATTCCGAGCCATATAACCCCACTTCTTAAAATAGTACCATTTACCGCCCACTTTTTGCCACTCTTGGTTGGCATAAGTTCCATCGGATTTTAGATAAAAATAAGCAGAATAAGCCGGATCATAAAGCCATTCATTTTGCATCATGGCACCTTGACCATTCAAGAAATAACTTCCTTGCCATTGGCTTTTAGCCATGTAACCCCACTCCTTGAAGTAATACCACTTATTTCCAAGCAATTGCCATTCTTGATGAGCATAAGCCCCATCTGACTTGAGATAAAACCAACTCTTGTAATTACTGTCATAGATCCACTCGTTTTGGGCCATATATCCACCTGATTTCAGGTAGTAATTTCCATGCCATTCATTCTGCGCGTAACGACCATCTGAATTAATATAAAACCAAGCCTTATAGTAGTTGTCAAAAATCCATTCACTTTGAGCTTTAGAACCATCAGCCTTTACATAATAATCCCCATCCCAGTGGGCAGAGACACTGTTTCTCTGTTCATTGCTACTAGTTGATGAAGTTCCTGTTGATAGACTAGATTTTTCTGAAACTGTGCTTCCACTTGTTTCATCTGCCGCAATTCCTGAAACTCTTGCGCCAAGTAAGCAAAGACTTGCTAGCCCTATACATACAAATTTTGTTTTCAATCTTTCCTCTCCTATAAAAAATGGAACAGGCACCTGAATGCTGTTCCACCTAGCTTTTGCTACTGATTATTTTACAAAGTCAAGCAAAGCCAAGAAGCTTTCTGCTTCAAGTGACGCACCACCTACAAGGGCACCGTCAACGTCTGGACAAGCCATGTATGAAGCAACGTTCTCAGGTTTAACAGAACCACCGTATTGAACACGAACTTTGTCTGCAACTTCTTGACCGAAGTCAGCAGCTACAACGTCACGAACAACTTTACACATTTTTTGTGCATCGTCTTGTGAAGCTGATTTACCAGTACCGATAGCCCAGATTGGCTCATAAGCGATAACTGAGGCAGCAACTTGTTCAGCAGTCAATCCAGCCAATGCAGCAGATACTTGAGCACCTACGAATTCAGCAGCTTTACCAGCTTCGTAAGTTTCAAGTGACTCACCACAACAGATGATTGGAAGCATACCGTTCGCAAAGATTGCTTTTGCTTTTTTGTTGATATCTTCGTCAGTTTCATGGAAGTAGTCACGGCGTTCTGAGTGACCGATAACAACGTAGTCAGTACCGATTTCTTTCAAAACTTGTGGGCTAGTTTCACCAGTGAAAGCACCTGCATTTTCAAAGTAGCAGTTTTGAGCAGCAACTTTAAGGTTTGAACCTTTTGCAGCAGCAAGAACAGTTGTCAAATCAAGAGCTGGAGCAGCGATACCTGCTTCAACAAGATCTGATGAAGGAAGTTTTGACGCAACTGCTTCAACGAATGCTTTAGCTTCTTCTGGATTTTTGTTCATTTTCCAGTTACCAGCGATAAATGGTTTACGTGACATTTCACATACCTCTTTTTTCAATTTATTTTCTATTTATTTTATCACAATTAGACACAGCTTGCAAATCTTACTCGGATTTCAAGCCTGCTTGCATGGATTAATCCTTCCAAAGATCCATGGCATTTCTGAAATCTGCCGATACCTGTGTCAACTGAGGATTGCTTGCTTCTCTTTCTGCCCGCTTAGCCTCGATTTGAGCCACACTCTTGATACCTTCATGGCGCCAATTTCTCAAAATGGCCTGAATGTACTTCCAATTTGCTTTTCCATTCAAAACAGCTTCACGAAGAGCTTCCTTAATCAAGTCAGCACTGGTTCCATCTTCCTTTAGCGTCTTGGTCAAATCCTCAATTTCAAAAGGAGTCAATAAGCGCCCCAACTCCTGCTGGAAGGTTTCCACCAAATCCTTGAGCTGATTTTGAGGTGTCAACTGGTCTGAACTTGAATGAGCGACTCCAAGTAAGTCATCCAAACGTTCCAAAGCCAAACTAGCATCAAAAAGCAATTCGATTTCACCATTCAATTCAATCGTTCGATACTGAAGCAGTCCCCTTTCCGTCAGATTAGAAATAGCCTGATTGACATCCGAAATTTCCTTGCCAATCCTGTCAGCAATCTGACTTGGAGACATTTCTTCCAAGCCTGTCGTATTTTGCAAATAGAAAAATTGCCAGACTAGAAAATCGTCGCTAGAAGGAAAGAGTTCCTTAAAATGCAAGAGCAGGACACTCGGTAAAACCAAGTTCCCTGATTTAAAAGCGTCTAAATATGTCATAATTCCTCTTATAAATATCCATATGCAGATGCATCATCTTCTATCTTTCTCCAGTCAAAAGGCGTCTCCTGATAGACCGCATAGTTTACCCAGTTACTGAAAAAGAGGGCTGCTGATGAAGACCAACAAAGACAAGGTACCTGATTGACATCATCATCCTTAAAGTAATTTTCTGGAATATGTGGATCCAAACCTGCATCACGATCTCGGAAATACTCTTTTGCTAAGGTATCACGGTCATATTCCAAATGCCCAAAACTATAAATTTCTCGTAAATCACGACTGGCCAAAATCGAAACCCCAACCTGAGGCCCCTCTGATAAAATTTCAAGATTGGTTTTGTTTAAGACTTCTTCCTTAGAAATCTCCGTGTGCCGTGAATGAGGAGATACGTAGCTATCGTCAAAACCTCTAAAGAGAAGGTGACCCTCTTTTAGGGTGTCCTGAGGATAAATACCTGATAACTTACTGTCCATCTGGTATTTTTCTACACCATAGCGCAGATAAAGCCCCGCCTGAGCCCCCCAACAGATATGAAGTGTCGAATAGACATGGGTCTTGGACCACTCGATTACTTGACTAAATTCCTCCCAATAGTCCACTTCCTCAAATGGTAAATGCTCAACTGGAGCACCCGTGATAATCATCCCATCAAAATACTCATCCTTAACTTCTGGGAAGGTTTTATAAAAGGTCTCCATGTGTTCTGAACGAGTTGTCTTAGAACGATGGCTTTCCATATAGAGAAAATCAATATCCAGTTGCAGGGGTGTATTGGCCAAATGGCGTAACAATTGGGTTTCTGTGACCATTTTTTGTGGCATGAGATTTAAAATTAAAATCTTCAAAGGGCGGATATCTTGGTGGGCAGCACGTTGATCATCCATGACAAAGATGTTCTCTGTCCGTAAAATCTCAACAGCTGGTAATTTTTTATCAATTCGAATCGGCATAACCCTCTCCTAACTGTACTCTTTCAGGAATAATTGCATATGTTTGAAGCCAAATCTCAAACACTTAGTCCTTTTATTATACTGCAAGAAGATATAGTTTTCAATTATAGTTTTTCTCTAACTAGCTATAGTCTGTTTTTATATCCTAATGTAGAGAAAACAGCCCTAGGGACTGTTTTTCATTAATAATGCATAAGAACCTTGTAATCGTAGTCACCGATTTTTTCACGACCGTTCAATTCATCCAATTCAACAAGGAAGGCACAACCTGCTACAACACCACCAAGTTTTTCAATCATCTCGATAGTTGCCTTAACAGTTCCACCTGTTGCCAAGAGGTCATCTACGATAAGAACACGTTGACCTGGCTTAATAGCGTCAGCATGCATAGTCAAGGTATCAACACCGTACTCTTTTTCATAGTCAGCAGAAATAACTTCACGTGGCAATTTACCTGGTTTACGAACAGGTGCAAAACCAATTCCCAACTCAAAGGCAACTGGACAGCCCACGATAAATCCACGAGCCTCAGGACCTACAATCATGTCAATTTTCTTGTCAGTCGCATACTGAACGATTTCACGAACAGCGTAGCTATAAGCATTCCCATCAGCCATCAAAGGACTGATATCACGGAAGGTAATCCCTTCCTTTGGATAATTTTCAATTGTTGCAATGTAATCTTTTAAATTCATCTTTTTCTTTCTTTCAAAGTTTTTTACTCTCTATTATAGCATATTTTTTAAGAAAGAAAAAAGGAAAAGTTAACTTCAATAATTATCTAACGATTTGACGATTTATGACTAGCCATAGCAATAAAGCCCAAGTTCTGTTTATTCTTAGCAAACATTTTATACATAATAAAAACTGCTTTCTATTCTCCTTTTTACAAGCATTTACACAAATTTTCAAAGTTCCTAGCCAACCTTCGTCATAAATCATACCTGATAATTTCATTAATGTCATTTCACCAGTCAATACTTTCACATCACAATAACCTGATTCTATCATCACCTCTTCCCAACCATCTTGAGTTAAAGGACCTACATTTACATGAATTACTTGTGACAATTCCTGTCTGACAGACTCTTTAGCTTCCTTAAGAAGCACATCATGTGTCAAGAGAAGACCTTCAGGTTTTAAAACTCTTAGATATTCCATTACACATTTTTTCTTAGCTTGATCGGCTTGCATAGTCAGCATAGCTTCATTTATAACAATATCAAAACTAGCATCTTCATAAGGAAGTTTCATTGCATTCGCTCTTTCAAAACTGATTAAATGAGCAACACCTGCCGTTTCAGCAGATTTTTTAGCCACTTCTAAAGCTTGAGCATCCATATCAACAGCAGTTATCTTACAACCAAAACGCTGTGCCAACTCAATTGCTGTAGTTCCCCTATTACACGCAACCTCTAGTATTCTCTTTTCTTTTGAAAATCCTCCTTCTGCAATTAACCAATCTGTGGCACGTTTTCCACCTGGACGTAAGCGTTTTTTCCCCAGTTTTGCTAAAAACTTATGACCTGCTTCTGACATTTGAACACCTCTGTTTTTTTCTTCATTATAACATAAAATGATATTGTCTAACAATTCTAATCTATTTTTTGATAAACTAGAATCAAAAGCATACAAGCACCATGACTATAGCATAAATTTATTATTACCTCTCTAGTTCGAATTCAACTTCTCCCATCATTTACACATTCAGGTTACGACTATTTTTGTACTTTGGAATTGCTCTCATCTTCATCCGCTATACGAACCTCCACCTTCCTGTTCGTAGAGCCACGATTTCGCTATCCCTTCCTCTGACGGTTCTAATTTCCAACGTCAGACTTAAAACGGTCTATCCCCAGACCGTTTTAATCCGCTACCTCACAATAGTCAGGCTTGGGAATCGCTATTGGGTTCACCGGTAGCAGGTGCCCACCGAGGACTTACACCTCAGATGTACGACATGCCCGTCGTACGCCAAAAAAACGAGCACTTTCGTACTCGTTCTCTGATATAAACTACTGATTAAAGTGAGTTTACGTCAACTTTGATACCAACACCTTGAGTAGTTGTGATAGTCAAGTTTGTTACGTAAGTTCCTTTAGCTGTAGCTGGTTTTGCTTTTTGGATTGTTTCGTTGAAAGCTTTGAAGTTTTCAACCAATTTTTCAGCTTCAAATGATACTTTACCGATGATAGCTTGAACGTTACCTGCACGGTCAGCACGGTAAGTGATTTTACCACCTTTAGACTCTTCAACTGCTTTAGCAACATCCATTGTCACAGTACCAGTTTTAGGGTTTGGCATCAAGTTACGTGGTCCAAGGACACGTCCAAGACGTCCAACAAGAGCCATCATGTCAGGTGTAGCGATAACTACGTCGAAGTCCAACCAACCGTCGTTGATTTTAGCAACAAGGTCATCTTCACCAACAAAGTCTGCACCAGCAGCTTTTGCTTCTTCAGCTTTTGCACCACGTGCGAAAACAAGAACGCGTGAAGTTTTACCAGTACCGTTTGGCAATACCATTGCTCCACGGATTTGTTGATCAGCTTTTTTAACGTCGATGTTCAAGTTGTAAGCAACTTCTACAGTTGCGTCAAATTTTGCAAAGTTAGTTTCTTTTGCAAGTGCCACAGCTTCTTCTACGCTGTATGCTTTTGTGCTGTCGATTTTCTCAAGAGCAGCACGAAGTTGTTTGCTTTTTTTAGCCATTTTCTATTCTCCTTGTAAGTGGTTCAATCGATTTTCATCTCCCACGTCACTCCTCGAAATGATGAAGTCTTGCGGGTTATCAGT
The DNA here is from genome assembly GCF_041432315.1 of Streptococcus sp. 27098_8_76. Taxonomy (GTDB): domain Bacteria; phylum Bacillota; class Bacilli; order Lactobacillales; family Streptococcaceae; genus Streptococcus. Next base: position 91,756 of record NZ_JAPVZI010000003.1, read on the forward strand.
CTATTATTTTTCTTTTCCTACGTCGTTAAGTTCCCTTGCTGTACCCAAGTACAAGCATCAGTCACTTGCCTAGTATGAAAAGCAACTAATAGACTGCTGTGAGATTTTCTACTGTGTTATTGATTAGTCAACAACAGTGAATCCCATAGAACGAGCAGTACCTTCGATCATACGCATTGCAGACTCTACGTTTGCTGCGTTCAAATCTGGCATCTTAGTTTCTGCAATTTCTTGTACTTGCGCACGAGTAACTGTAGCAACTTTAGTTTTGTTAGGTGTACCTGATCCTTTTTCAACACCTGCAGCTTTTTTCAAAAGAACAGCAGCTGGTGGTGTTTTAGTGATGAAAGTAAATGATTTATCTTCGTAAACTGAGATAACAACTGGAATAATCATACCAGCTTGGTCAGCTGTACGAGCGTTGAACTCTTTTGTGAATCCCATGATGTTGATACCAGCTTGACCAAGAGCAGGTCCAACCGGTGGAGCTGGTGTAGCTTTACCAGCAGGGATTTGCAATTTTACAAGTTTTTCGACTTTTTTAGCCATTTTTAAATCCTCCTTTGTGGTTTTGGCGGTAATTAAAGATTTTTACCTCCCACAAGTATGCTTTTCACATACCCATCTATTATACACTATTTATCTGAAATTGCAAGAGAAAAGTTTATTTTTTAATCGACGTAATCTCCGCCTTCAAATCCATAGTATTCTTCCAAACTGAGACCACTCTCAGCAATTTCTTTAGCTTCTTTTCCGACATAACGAAGGTGCCATTCCTCAGCCATATAGCCTGTTTCCTTTTCCTTGCCTTTGAGATAACGGACAACAAAACCATAATCAGCCGCATGATCCAAGAGCCATTGGGCCGCTTTTTCTTCTGTCACCAAATCACCATTTGTCCCAATCACATCAAAAGCCAAGCCTGTCTGGTGCTCGCTATAGCCAGGACGGGCAGAATAACGGTCGGCAGCTTCTTTCCCATCTTGATTGACATAATCTTGATAGAGCTTGGTCTGAGTTGCATAACTTCTAAAGCCACTGTAATGGTCGCTAATGGGGAAACCTGCCTCTTGCATAGCTTTGATGAGTTTGACCAACTCTGCCTTGGCTGTTGGATTTTCCCCTGGATTATAGTCTTTAGACAAAGGATAATGTTTATTTACTACGATGATTTCATCGTATTTCCCTTGGATGCTGTAGTAGTCTCCTTTGTTAACCACTTCTACTTTTTTCTGGGCAGCTCCCTGAGATTTACTGCCGACTGCTCCATCAGCTTTGGCTGTTTGTTCTGTCTTAGTTGCGCCATCTTCATTTTTTGTTTTTTCTTGTGAACAAGCTGCTAGACTCAAGGCTAGCAAGGCTGTCAAGACTAGGTATCTTTTTTTCATCTTTACTCCTTTATTTCTAATAGTTTATCTACTTCTGACGATAAACGTTTGACTAATCTTTTAATCTCATCCGTTTTTGCTTGGTAGGGTTCTGCTGTCATTTCTTCAAAGGGGACCCACCAGACTGGTCCACGTCCATTGAGACCGTGACCATTCATATCACCTGTTCGTCTAGGAAACAGATGCCAGTGAAGATGGGCATCGCCATTTCCTAGCAGTTCGATATTCATTTTCTCAGCAGCAAAGGCCTTGGCAACTGCCTCTTGGACTAAACTCATTTCTTCTAGAAAACGGAGTCTTGTCTCCTTTTTCAAATGGTGCAATTCGCTGACATGCTCCTTGGCTAGAAAGAGACTATAGCCTTCAAAATACTGGTGGTCTCCAATCACAAGATAGCCTGTTTCCAACTCTTTGACAAAATAGGCATTTTCTCCCTTCTTGATGAGCTCAATTCTCTGGCAAATCAGGCACATATTAGTCTACCAAACTACTCTTAAGATAGGCATCGACCATACGCTCTGTTGCAACCACCGAGTCAATATGAGTACGCTCATAAGAATGGCTAGACTCGATACCAGCACCTAGAAGAGCATGTTTGACTTCTGCACCTGCAGACATAGCCGCTGAAGCGTCCGAACCATAAAACGGATAAATATCCAGCTTGAATGGAATATCTTGGTTTTTAGCCAAGGTCACCAAATGTTGACGGAAGTCATAGTGATAAGGACCTGAAGCATCCTTGACACAGATGGACACTGTGTACTCATCTGTTTGCTGATCATCCCCCATAGCTCCCATATCCACAGCTAGATATTCTACTACCTGAGCAGGGATATTAGAGTTTGCACCGTGTCCCACTTCTTCAAAGACTGAAAAAGCAAAATGGGTTGTTACTGGCAACTCAATCTTCTCTTCCTTATAAATACGAAGCAGGTTAAGCAAAATCGCTGCGCTGACCTTGTCATCCAAATGACGAGACTTGATAAAACCTGTCTCTGTCACGACAGTTCGTGGGTCAAAGCTGATAAAATCACCGACCTCAATCCCCAAGGCACGAGTTTCTTTTTCATTGGTCACTTTTGCATCCAAACGCACTTCCATATTGTCCTGCGTGCGTTCTACAGTTCCTGCATCCTTGTAGACATGGCAAGAAGTTTGGTGGATAAGGATGGTACCTGATACCTTTTGACCTGTGCTAGCCACATGAACGGTACAGTTTTCTCCTTCAATCATGTTCCAAGGAAAACCACCGATACGGTCCATTTTGAGACGGCCGTCTGGTTTGACAGCACGGACAATAGCACCAAGCGTATCTACATGGGCAGTCACATAGCGATGCTCTTCATCATTTTGACCTTTGATGGTCACATTGACACCGCCCTTGGCTGTGCGAACCGGCTGGTAACCAAAAGCTTCTAGAGTCTTGACTAAATAGTCTGAAATCTCACGAGTGAAGCCAGTTGGCGATGCGATGGCTGTCAGTTCTTTGATATATTCTACTGTTTGATTCATTTCTTCACCTCTTTTGCTACCTATTATAACACATTTATCATCGGATAAAAAAAGAAAATCACTCCTGTAGACTTGGCTACAAAAGTGATTTCAGTGATTATTCCATTTCAAAAACATCGCTTTCTTGCTTGTTTGGTAGAACCAATGAGAGCAAGATTCCGACAACGGCTGGTACCAACCATGGGAGTGATGCCTTGGCAAAAGGAAGAGCATTGACAAAGTTTGCAAGAAACTCAACCTTAAATGAGCTTCCTAGTACGCTTGCAATGGCAATAGCTGTAACAACAGCAATTGTCAACTGCATACCTGGTTTTGAAAGGGCCACAAATTTGTTGACAATGACAATCATAACGATAGCAATCGTGATTGGGTACAAGATAACCAGTACTGGAATTGAGTACTTGATAATCGCATCAAGACCCAAATTGGCAATGGCAAATCCAATCAAGGTAAAGGCTGTCGCATAAACCTTGTAACTGATTTGCGGGAAGCGCTCATTAAAGAACTCAGCTGTAGACACAATCAAACCAACTGTTGTTGTGAAGCAGGTTACGGTAACCATAGCTGCAAGGAAGAGTTGAGCTGTTGAACCAAAAATTTCTTGAGTAGCTTGTGACAAGATGTAAACACCTGGTGTTCCACCCTTCATCGCTTCAGCTGGTACCGGGAAATGATTTCCAAGGAAACCTAAACCGATGTAAAGAGCGCTGAAGGCAAGGGCAACAACGATACCAACCACCCAAATAGTTGAAATGTATTCTTTCTTACTTGAAAATCCAAGTTGTTTCAAGGTTTGAACTGCGATTACGCTAAAGGCAACTGAGGCAAGGGCGTCCAAAGTATTATAACCTTCTAGGAAACCCGTACCAAAAGCAGAAGCTTGATAAGCAGCTGAAGCGGCTTGAGGACTTGTTCCACCGTATTTGAAAGCTCCCAGAACAACCAAGATAACGATCAAAATCGCAAAGACTGGTGTTAAAATACGGCCGATACGGTCTAAGATTTTTGATGGATTAAGCGAAATCAAATAGGCTGCTGCAAAATACAGAACTGTAAAGACAATCAAACCAAGACCTTTATTTGCATCCGACAAAAGGGGGCTTATCCCTACTTCGTAAGCTGTTGTAGCAGTACGTGGGATAGCAAAGAATGGACCGATTGACAAGTAAAGAACTGAGAGGTAAAGAGTCGCAAACCAAGGCGCTATCTTTGTTGAAATCTCGTAGATATATCCTTTAGGATTTAACGTTCCAATAATAAGAGTCAAGACGGCGATACCAACGCCTGAAAAGACAAAACCTGCGATGGCAGGAAGAAAATGTTCTCCAGATAGAGCACCTAGAGAAGGCGGAAAAATCAAGTTCCCCGCACCAAAAAATATTCCAAACAGGAGCAAACCTGTTAGGGCACCTTTTTTAGCCATGAAAATCTCCTTCATATTTATAAAATACTGACCTAGTATATCATGAATAGGAGTATGAAAAAAGCTTCACGAAGTAAATATTGAATGTTTTCAAGATTCTTAAAAATGAGAATTATCTAAAAATAAAATCCCCTACCCAGTCCACACCAAGTAGGAGAAAATTCTAATGTTTAGAGTTCTTCAAAGGCAGTCATACCACCTTGAACATTGATAACCTCATAGCCTTGTTCAGCTAAAAATTGACAAGCACGCGCTGATCTCATCCCAGATTTGCAAATGACATAATGTAACTGGTCCTTATCCAACTGATCATAGGTATCAGCCAATTGACTAAGTGGCAGGTTGTAGGCGCCTTCTAAATGAAGAGCTTCAAACTCATCCACTTCTCTCACGTCCACTAAAGAAAGTCGGTCGTTTTGGTAAAGCTGGTAAAATGCGTCAAAGGTTATTTCTTTCATTCTTTTTCTCCTAATACTCTTCGAAAATCTCTTCAAACCACGTCAGCGTCGCCTTATCGTAGGTATGGTTACTAACTTCGTCAGTTTTATCCACAACCTCAAAACAGTGTTTTGAGCTGACTTCGTCAGTTTTATCTGCAACCTCAAAGCTGTACTTTGAGCAGCCTGCGGCTAGCTTCCTAGTTTGCTCTTTGATTTTCATTGACTATAAAATGGTTTTAATTCTTTTTTTCAAGTCTGGCACTACTTCTGCCTCAAACCAAGGATTTTTGGCCATCCAGATTTGATTTCGCGGTGAGGGGTGAACTAGTGGAAAATAGGTTGGTAAGTAGTTCTGGTAATGTTTTACCCGTTCTGTCACCTTGCCACTGATTTTCTCCTGTAAATAGTAGGCTTGGGCATACTGGCCAATCAAGAGGGTCAATTGAATATCTGGTAATTCTTGCAAGAGTTGCGGATGCCATTTTTCGGCAAAGCCAGTTCTCGGTGGCAGGTCACCTGACTTGCCATGCCCCGGAAAGTAGAAATCCATGGGCAAAACTGAGAAATAGCCTGAATTGTAAAAGGTATCTTCATCCACACCTAGCCAGTCACGCAAGCGGTCACCACTCTTATCCTTCCAATAAAGGCCTGCTTCTTGTGTTTTAAGTCCCGGTGCCTGACCGATGATATTGATGCGAGCAGTCTTTGGCGCTGCAAAGAGAGGTTCTATTCCACGTTCGGTATAGCTGGCATTCTGCGAATCCGCCATGATAGCCTGCTTGATTTTTTCAATTTGAGACATCTACTTTCCCTCCAAAAAGAAGTCTAAGCATAAAATCTCAGACTTCTATCGTTTTATTTGATCAATTCATAAATAGCTTCGGCATAGATTGCTGCTGCTCGGAAAAGATCGTCCAAGGCGATAAATTCATTGGCTTGGTGCATGGTGTCAATTGAGTCTGGGAACATGGCTCCGTAGGCAACACCACGTTCGAGCAAGCGACCAAAGGTTCCACCACCGATGACTTGCTCGTGACCTTTAAGACCAGTTTGTTTTTCATAAACATTCAACAAGGTTTGCACAAGTGGATCTTCCATTGGTACATAGTGAGGGGTGTGACCGTGTTCAGAAAGGCTAACAGAAGCAACTGGCAAGTTTTCAAGGATTGACTTGATTTGCTCTGGACTTGTTCCTTTTGGATAACGGATATTGAGGGCAATGGTATTGTCAGCACTTGCTTCATCAAAGCGGAAGACACCCGCATTCATAGAAAGAGCACCCATCTTTTCATCCACATGGGCAATCTTGAGATTTTCCCCCTCGTGGTCGTTCAAAAGAATTTTTCCAGCGATGTCTAGGTAGTCTTTGGCTGGACCAGCAAAGTCAAACTGGCTAAGGAAGAGAGCTAGGTAAGTCGCACCATTGACACCTGAAGCAGGCATAGCACCATGGGCTGATTTACCAATGATCGTCACCTTGTATTGACCGTTTTCTTCTTGGAGTTCTCCTCTAAGTTTGTGTTCTGCAACAAAGGCATCTAGTTTAGCTTGCAAGTCAGCCAAGTCGCCTGAAACAACTGCTGTTGCTGATTCAGGCACCATATTTTCACGCAAACCACCTGTGAAGCTATGAAGACGGGCAGCACCTGCATTTTCACCTGCAAAGTGGAGGTATTCTGTGATGTTTCCTTTTTCACCATTGATGATTGGGAATTCAGCGTCTGGAGAGAAACCAAAATCTGGTTTGGCAAGTTCTACGTGCTCGAAGTAGTAGTCCATATCTGCCCAGCCTGATTCTTCATCAGTTCCGACAATGAAGCGAACTTTCTTAGAAGTTGGAAGACCCAATTCTTTGATAATTTTCAAGCCATAGTAACAAGCTGTTGTAGGTCCCTTATCATCAGAAGCTCCACGCGCATAAAGGCGACCATCTTTAATAGTTGGTGTGTAAGGATCTGTGTCCCAACCACTACCAGCAGGCACCACGTCCATGTGGGCAAAGATTCCGAGAACTTCTTCTCCATCACCAAATTCAAAATGTCCTGCGTAGTTGTCAACATTTTTAGTTGGATAACCATCACGATCTGCGATTTCAAGAAATTTTTCCAAGGCTTTTACCGGCCCAGGTCCAAATGGATGCTCAGCATCAACCTTGCTGTCATCACGTTCAGAGTTGATTTCTAAAAGGCTAAACAAGTCAGCCAAGAGGTCTTCTTTGCGTTTTTCTACTTCTGCTGTAAAATCAATTGTTGTCATATTATCTTCCTTCTATCTTTTCTCGATGATTTCATCTACTGGCAAGCGGTAACTTGGTTCCAATTTCTCGTCTGTATAACCCACTGTAATCAAGAGTTCTGGGCGGAAGCGGTCTTCGATATCCAAAACTTCGTTGACTTTTGATTTGTCAAAACCAAGAATCAGATTTGATCCGATTCCTTGGTCTGTAAGAGCCAGAACCAAGTTCATAGCAACCAAACCTGCATTGAGGGCTAGGTAGTCGCTGACTTGTTGTTCATTGTAACGGGCAAATTCTTCATAAAATATTGAAGTTGTTCTTCTGAGAAATTGTTAGCACCACCAACACGAGCAATCTTACGAGCGCGTTTAGCCAAATCTGTGTCTGTAAACAGGGCAATGGTTACAGGCGCTGATGATACCTGTTCAAAGTTTGAACCGTAAGCCAATTTTGCTAGTTCGGCATTTTTCTCACGTACCACTACAAATTTCCAAGGCTGGCTGTTGTGGGCACTTGGGGCCAAGGTTGCAATTTCGATAGCCGTACGCACATCTTTGGGATCCACTGGCTTATCAGTGAAATGCTTGGTCGCATGACGTTTTTTATTTAATTCAAGAAATTTCATAATCGATTTCCTTTTCTAATTCTACTGCTTCCATTTTACCATATTTTGAAAGAGCTTGCAGGGATTTTTCATGATTAAGTTTTTTTATCACAACCATAAAAAATATATACTGGTTCATCAGGAAAGTTTCTGATAAACTAGCAAGTACTTTACATTTGAATGGAGATATTATGAAAAAATTCAGCCTATTACTAGCCATCATCCCCTTTTTAGTTGCCTGTGGGAATCAATCCACACCCAAAGAGACTAATTCTCAAAAGGCAATCGTCGTTGCTACAGCTGGCGACGTGCCACCATTTGACTACGAAGATAAGGGAAATTTGACAGGCTTCGATATAGAAGTTCTAAAAGCAGTGGATGAAAAACTCAGTGACTACGAGATTCAATTCCAAAGAACTGCCTGGGAGAGTATCTTTCCAGGACTTGATTCTGGTCACTATCAGGCTGCGGCCAACAACCTGAGTTACACAGAAGATCGTGCTGAAAAATACCTCTACTCACTTCCAATTTCGAACAACCCCCTCGTCCTCGTCAGCAACAAGAAAAATCCTTTGACTTCACTTGACCAAATTGCTGGTAAAACAACGCAAGAAGATACCGGAACTTCAAACGCTCAATTCATCAATAACTGGAATCAGAAACACACTGACAATCCTGCTACCATCGATTTTTCTGGCGAGGATATTGGTAAACGAATCCTAGACCTCTCTAACGGTGAATTTGATTTCCTCGTTTTTGACAAGGTATCCGTTCAAAAGATTATCAAGGACCGTGGTTTGGACCTTTCTCTTGTTGACTTGCCTTCTGCTGATAGTCCCAGCAACTATATCATTTTCTCAAGCGACCAGAAAGAGTTTAAAGAGCAATTTGATAAAGCACTCAAAGAACTCTATCAAGATGGAACACTTGAAAAACTCAGCAATACCTATCTAGGTGGCTCTTACCTTCCAGATAAATCTCAATTACAATAATACTCTTCGAAAATCTCTTCAAACCACGTCAGCTCTATCTGCAACCTCAAAACAGTGTTTTGAGCAGCCTACGGCTAGCTTCCTAGTTTGCTCTTTGATTTTCATTGAGTATAAGATATATTAAAAGCGATTGGGCCAGCCAATCGTTTTTAGTTTGCATTGGTTATTTTAGGAAACTTTTACAAAAAATCAAAATAATCCTTCACATCCTCTACATACCCATGCTTTTCTATTAAGCTAGCTAAAAATTCTAGATTGTGCCCCTGATAGTTGTCTTCTCTTCGTAGCTCTTCATACATTTCGATAAAGGGAAGCCCCTTGGACTTGGCCAATTCCAACTCCGCTTCGTAGTCATAAGCGACTTTACGAAATAGGATATTTACCAATTCCCCATCTTCAACTTCTATCACGGCATACTGGGCACGGTGATTTTTTAACGCCTCCCAATTAAAATAGGGCATACCAATCGAACCTGGATTGATGATTTGTTGCCCCTGACTTCCATAACGAAGCAATTGCTTGTGAACATGACCATAGACTGCCACGTCCGTTTCCGCATCTAGCAATTGGTCAAATTTATCTGTATCATTCTCAACCAGTAGATCCCCACCATAGTTTTTGTCAGGTAAATTATGAGAGATAGAAAAGCGCAGTCCCTCAACTTCTTTCTTTTCCAGCATAGGCAAGCTTCGTAGCCAGACAATCGTTGCAGGATCCATTCGCTCCATCAAAAACTGGGTCATTCGCATCGATTGGATTTCTTGTGGATCTTCCAAACCGTATTCACCATCCAAGGACTCAAGGACACAATCATCCCAATTTCCTCGAACACTGGCTGTGATAGGAAGGTCCTTTAGCAGGGCGACTAAGTCATTTGCGCCTGGACCAGGGAGGAAAATGTCTCCCATAAGCCAATATTCACTGGCTCCTTGAGTTTTAGCATCTGCAATCACTGCTTCTAAAGCTGTTGCATTGCCATGAATGTCTGATAAAATTGCGATTTTATGTTTCATTGTGGTTTCCTTCCGTTTGGTAATCTACTCTTTCTTCCGCCACTTGAGCTAATTCCTCTTCTTCCTGCGGGTTCAACTTCCTCTGCACAGCCTCTGCTACTGCTCTAGGCACACCAACTTCGATAATTTCATCCACACTGGCTTCCTTGATTTTGATCAGAGACTTGAAATGCCTCATGAGATTTTGCTTGCGTTTAGGTCCCAGACCTTCAATCCCATCCAGTTGTGATGAAAAAGAATTTTTTGAGCGCAGTTGGCGGTGGAAGGTGATGGCAAAACGGTGCACCTCATCTTGAATGCGTTGGAGGAGGAAAAATTCCTGAGAATTGCGAGACAACTCCACCACCTCAAGCGGATCTCCAAAGAGCAATTCATGGGTTTGGTGCTTGTCATTCTTTTGCAGACCTGCAATGGGAATATCCAAGCCAAGTTCTTCTTGGATGACCTGCTTGGCGATATTGACTTGACCTTGCCCCCCATCAATGACAATCAAATCTGGAGGAGTCAAACCGTCACGCTGTACTCGACCATAACGCCTGCGAATGACCTCTCGCATACTGGCATAATCGTCTGGCCCAACCACAGTCTTGATTTTATACTTACGGTAATCCTTCTTACTAGGCTTTCCGTTAACAAAGACCACCATAGCCGAAACAGGACTGGTACCCATGATGTTGGAGTTATCGAAGGACTCGATGCGAACTGGAGTCGGAATTTGGAGCAAACGTCCTAGATTTTCAATAGCTCCTTGGGTCTTTTCGACAGATTTTTCTAGCAGATTGAACTTCTGCTCCAGACTAACACGGGCATTTTTTATAGCTAGATTGACCAGTTGTTTTTTCTCTCCACGTTGAGGTTTGAGAATCTTGGTATCCACCAAAGCCTTGACAGCTTCTTCATCGATATCCTGCGGAATCAATACCTCATTAGGAACTAGATGAGATTTTTCTTGATAGAATTGTCCTACATAGGTTAGAAAGTCCTCATCCGGATCATTATAATAAGGGAAAAGATTGACATCGCGCTCAATAAGCTTGCCCTGACGAACAAAGAAAACCTGTACACACATCCAGCCCTTATCCACATAGTAGCCAAAGACATCACGATTTTGGAGATCCTTAGCCATGACCCGTTGCTTGGTTCGAAGTGTTCCAATAGCCTGAATCAGGTCACGGTATTCCGCCGCACGTTCAAATTCCATAGCCTGGGCTGCCGTTGCCATCTTGCCCCTGAGTTCATCGATAATTTTGTCATCCTGCCCTTTTAGGAAATCAGAGACCTCCTGGGCCATGGACTTGAAATAGGCCTCATCTTTCTTACAGATGGTATGGGCCATACATTGGCCGATATGGTAGTAAAAACAGACCTTAGACGGTGGGTTTGTACACTTGCGAAAAGGGAATATCCGATCCAGCAGTCGCTTGATTTCATTGGCTGCCCCCACATCTGGATAAGGTCCAAAGTAGAGACCGCCGTCCTTCTTGACCTGACGGGTGATAATCAAACGAGGATAGCGTTCATTGGTAATCTTGATGAAAGGATAGGACTTGTCATCCTTGAGCATGATATTGTATTTGGGCTTGTTTTCCTTGATCAAGTTGATTTCTAGGAGAAGTGCCTCAATATTGGACTCCGTAACGATAAATTCAAAATCCACAATTTCAGACACCAAGGCCTCTGTCTTGGTATCGTGACTCCCACGGAAATAAGATCTCACGCGGTTACGCAGATTTTTTGCCTTTCCTACATAGATAATGGTGCCGTTTTTATCCTTGTGAATGTAACAACCAGGGCTGGTCGGCAAGAGCTCTAGTTTTGATTTAATCAAGTTGTTCATAATTCCATTATAGCAAAAAAGTAGGGAAAGATAGTCCCCTACTCATTGGTCTCATATAATTTTCGAAGTCTTTCAACATCCTCTTCCTGGATACCATAAAAGGAACCTGCAGGTTGCATCACAGACTTCTCATCTGTATGGTCCAAGCCAATCGCATGCCCCAACTCATGTTCTGCCGTATGGACAATTCGCTCATAGGAATAGCCATAGTCTGGATTGGACAAATAATAATGATTCAGACGCACCGTTACAGACAAGAATTGACCCGTTAAGAGATTGGTCTGACTTTCCGCCTCTCCTGCCACAGGAGTGCCTCCATCATTCATCTCAGTAGCCAAGATATCTGCCTTGCTGGACTCGGTGACAATTTCAAAGTTAAAAGCACCAGTTTGATTCCAATTCTGAATCGCTTCTAAATATGCCTCTTGAAAGCGTGAATCCATCTGCGGATCCAGATAAATACGAGCAGAGGCCTGTGGCCACCTTCCTTCAGAATGCTGGTGGCTATCTGTCTGGTTCAACTTAGGCAGTTGCCCTGTTCTTTCCCATTGGTCGATACTTTGTTGACCAATCTTGACTGACCGCTCTGCCTGCTTCAACGCTCCTTGAAAATCCCCGTTCAGATACCAGAGAAATCCAAAAGCAAGAGTGCATAAAAGCAAAACAATCCAAACCAAGCGCCAAAACAAACGCCACACAAAAGAAAAGAAAGCCCCTATCAAACGAAAAAGCCAGCGCATGTCCCTCCACCTTTCTAGCAAATAAAAATTATTTTACTAAAACAAGCTGAAAGAAAGCTAAATACTGACTTTTTCATCTTAACGTCCTAATATTTTTTTGAATAACTGAATAGCTTTGTATTTTAAAGGCGATGGATGATAACGGAAAGTTCCTGCTTTACGTACAATATAGCCATTAAAATTTTGTTTAAAACGCAAAACACCATCACTACCATCAAAAATCCCTTGAATGCCTAGGAAGTTGTATTTAGGTATTCCACGTTTTATGCTTTCCAACATAACATATTTTTGAAGCAGTGCAGGGGCATAGAACTTATTAAACTCAGTGTAAGAACCACTAAAGAGATAAGTCGTTTCCTGAGGCATATAAACAAATAAACTCCCGGCTAAAACAATATCTTCTTCTCCATATTTTTCAATCAAGTCTCGCGCTTCTGCTTTTCGAACTTCAAACGTTTCAAATTGACTAGAATATTCTCTCAGTTGATTTTGTTTTTTCTCAGAATGAGGATTTTTACTCAAATCAAGTCGCAACTTGTCCAAGATTTCTTCTAGTTTACTTTGTTCACCTTGCAATTTGCTCATATAGTCCGAAAAATTCAAGGTTGCTATGAGAAACTCCGCTTGTTCTCCAAATGAATCATAAAAGTGCTCATAGTATTCTAAACTTTTATCACTATATTCTCTACGTTCAGAGGTTTCTTTAGTTATATTCTTAAAAATCGATAGTTCTTCACGTTTTAACTTTTTCAACCGAATGCCAAACGTTTCAGCCTTTTTCACCAAGGGTTTACCCTTTTTGCTAAAACTTTTAAGCAAATTCTTTTCAGTTAATTCAGTCAAATCTTTATAGTATAACCAATCTGGTTCTCCACCTGGATAACCTCTTGTCAATCCATCAAATTGATAACTTAAATCAGTTAAACCTTGAATGATACTTTTTTTCTCAGTATCTATTGGATTACCTTCACTATCAAAAGTTTGATAAGTTTCATAAGGTTTTACAAGCAACTCTAATACACCATTTTGCTTGGCATATTCTTTTAACTCCGCATAAAAAACTGGAAGAGCATCTTGTTGGGTATAAATCGGCCCCGAATTTAGCTCCATATGCAGACCACCCAGCATGGGCAAGCTATAAACCAGAGCTGCAACTTGAATCTCTCCTTCTTGTTTCAAAGCAAGATAAACAATTCGAGCCCCTCTTTTTTCTAATAAGTCCCCCATCTGGACCGATTGCATAAAGGAACGAGAAGAAACCTGACCAGAATAAGCTTGAAACTCTTCTTTCGTGAGTGTAGTTAGTGCCATATACTTACTTTCTATGTTTTTTTCTTAATGTTTTACGGAAATCAAGAGCAAGTCTTAACAGAGGATAGAGAGGATGGGTAGGCATTGTAAATTCTCCCAAATATTCTTCAATCGTTGGATTAAATTTTTCCTTAAAATGATAAAGTCCACCATTTAGAGAGTTTTCAACACCACCTAAATTTTGCCACAACATACCTCGCTCAAAGGCATAGCGAGCCGTTTCATACCAAGTTAAAATTGGTGCATTGTAACGTTTAAAATCATCATCCATACCAGCATATAGATTGACAGAGGTAGTACCAAATTCCAAACTCAAAGTAGCCGCTAACGGAATGTTTGATTTTCCCATATTCATATATCCCTGCAAGAAATCTATTTCCTCTTCTAAACGTTCTTTTTCTTTTATATTTTCCTGAATTTTTGAAGGTTTGGTTGCATCATTAAATTTTTCTGCAACTACTCTATTTTTTTCTAACTGTTCTTCTAATTCTCTTAAACGCTTAGAAACATCCAAACTCGTTAGCGTGATATAGGAATCTTCTTTGAAGTTATCTAATAATTTTTTATAATAGGCTTCGTTTCTTAAATGAATCTCTTTTCGCTTCTCAGTTTTTTTCATCAACTCCGAAAATGAATCTAATAGTTCCAGTCCACCATATTGAATCTCAAGCCCTTTGTTTCGTGCTGTTCGGATAGCTTGCCTCGTTGATTTAGAAAGTTTATCTTCTTCAAAATTTTCCTTATATATTTTCGCCTGAATACGAGGCTGAATGGTGTCATCCATCTCGGTTGTCCGCCCAGACCATTTCACTCCTAATTGCCCTAAAATCTCAACAATAGCAAGATTTTCAGGATATTCTCTTTTATCTTGATTGACCAAATGTTGAGATAGACAAATACTTGGATCAAAAGTCACAAAAATAGCTCTCTTACTGCGAGCATAAGACTTAATGGACTGAATGACAAAACTCAAGAGTTCCGTATCCCTGTAATCCAATATGGGACCTCTTGGAATATAAAACATTTTATAGCCTAAAGGAAGAGATTTTATGAGAATACTAGCCACAGCCAGTAACTTCCCCTCTTCATAGACACCAAATCTCTCATGATCCCAATCAGATTTCACTTTTTCCCAAGCACTGCTTTGTAATACATTAGCTAATTCATGTTCTTTGACAAACTGATCATATTCTAATGTGGGAATGCCAATTTGATAACGGTACATTTCTTACTCTCTTTCCTCCAATATCTTATTACTATTCTACTACTTTCGTTTGAAAAGTCTAGTGAAAACAGACTTCCAGCATTGTTTTAAATCCAAGAATAACTATAAATAGTGGTTCATTTATAAAAAACTAACTCAATCTCTCTTCTAATTTGAAATCAATTGGTAGGGTTGCTAAAAAACGTTCCAATTGTTTTTCCCAGTAGTACCACTCATGGGTTCCAGCGCTATGGCTATAGGTCACATCAAATCCCATTTTTTTGAGGTTTTTAACTGCTAGATTATTGGCTTCGTACAAGAAATCCTGTTCGCCACACCAAGCCCACAGCTTGGTCTTTTTATCCGATTTTTTAGCCAGACTTTCAAGGGAATAGGGACTAGTTGTCCAATCTTTAATCTCTCCAAAAACACCTCTCCAGTAAGCTGGTGTCCCCAGATTTTGGCTTTCAGGAGAAAAATCTTGAAAACTAAGGGCGCCTGAAAAGCTAGCTGCACGAGAGAAACGATTTGTAGCAAGAGCCAGTTTAAAACAGCCGTAACCTCCCATAGAGAGACCAGCGATAAAGGTCTTTTCACGCTTGCTAGTCATATTAGGGAAGAAGCGTTTTAAAACCTCTGGCAATTCCTCTGCCAGAGCTGTGTAATAATCAAAACCATACTGAGTATCAGTGTACCAACCATTGCTAGTATTGGGCATAATGACAATGAGATTAGTCCCCCGAAGTAAGCGTTCTACATTAGTCCGCTTGAGCCAACTATTATGATTACCAGACATCCCGTGCAAGAGGTACAAGACGGGAATATCTTTACACTCTGGTTCTTCCACTCGATTGGCATCGGGATAGAGGACATTCACTCCCCACTCCATATCCAAGACTTGTGAGTAATACTCAATTTTCATTACTGCCATGATTTGCTCCTTCTATTTTCCGATAAGAAAAAGCCGAAATTCGACTTTCTCTCTGTTTATTTCAACGATTATTTTGCTTCCATGACTACTGGTAAAATAGCTGGACGACGTTTGGTTTGGTCAAAGAGATACTTGGTCAGATTATCACGAACCTTCCCTTTGAGATCTGCCCAGTCAAAGTCATCTCCTTGAAGATAGTCTTCTACCGTCTGGTTAATCAATTCTGAACTTTCACGGAGAATATCACGGCTCTTCTTGAGATAAACAAATCCGCGCGTATGAACACGAGCCTTGGCCACAATTTTCTTCTCACGACGGTTAACTGTGATAGCTACGATGAAAATGCCATCCTCTGACAAGACCTTACGGTCACGAAGAACCACATTGCCAACATCACCGATGGCATTTCCATCAATCAAGACATCGCCTGCCGAAACCGCTCCAGCTGGAACAAAGTCCCCATTCTCATAAGCCATGCTGGTTCCCTTTTTAGGGATAAAAATGCGTTCTGGCAACATCCCAACTGCCATAGCCGCCTTAGCATGGGCATCCAACTCACGGTATTCCCCTTGAATTGGAAAGAGATACTTGGGTTGCAAGAGATTAATCATCAACTGCAAATCACGCGCATTTCCGTGACCTGACACACGCAAGCTTTGGGTGATCAGTTTGACAACCCCGCCAGCTTGGTAAATCATGTTTTCCACACGCGCCATGACTGCTTCTTTGGCGATAGATGGAGTCGTTACGATATAGACCAGGTCACCGTCCTTGATTTCCACATAACGATGGCGACCAATCGACATCTTTCGAAGACCGTTGATAGGCTCACCCATACGACCTGTCTCAAGGATAATCAACTCATGATCCTCAAAGCGAGACATATCTTTCGGCTTAATCAAAAGACTCTCGTTAGCTAGAGACAATTTCTTAAGGCGAATAGCAGTACGGACAATATTTTCAATATCGAATCCTGTCAAGACCACACGACGGCCTGTTGCATCCGCAGCGTCAAACACCTGCTGGATACGAGAGAGGTTGCTGGCTACTGCTGCAACAATGATACGACCATCCCAGTCCGAAATGGTTTGAGTGATCTCGTCCCCAACTTCACTTTCGCTAGCCACTTGGACATTGCTATCTGCATTGGCTGAATCGCTAAGAAGAGCTAGAACTCCATCACGACCGATTTCTGCCAAGCGAGCGAAGTCTGTCGCATAAGATTCACTAGCTGTCTGGTCAAATTTGAAGTCACCTGTGTAAACAATACTACCTTCAGCTGTCTTCAAGACCACACCCAGACTTTCTGGAATAGAGTGGGTCGTACGGAAGAAGGACACCACAGTTCCTCCAAAATCAATCTCCGTATCCTCATCAATGACATGGAAATCATTGAATTTCTTAACTGTGTCATTTCCTTTGACAAAGAGTTTGGCCAACTCAATGGTCAGCTCAGACCCAAATACAGGGACCTTGGCTTCAGCCAAGAGATAAGGCAGAGCACCAATAGCATCCGCATGTCCGTGGGTCAAGAAGACCCCAGCGATACGGTCGCTATTTTCAAAAAGGTAGTCCATATTGGGAATGACCACATCCACCCCTAGTTGTTCATTTTCAGGGTATTTCAGACCTGCATCCAAAACAAAAATAGATCCATCGATTTCAGCGATATACATATTTTTCCCGTTTTCACGTACACCACCAAGTGTTGTTAAACTGATATTACTCATTTTTCCTCCGAAAGCTTTGTTTATCTTGATTATAGGGTTACTTACCCTCTTATTCTAAAAGCACTATTACTTTTATACTCTTCGAAAATCTCTTCAAACCACGTCAGCTTCGCCTTGGATTATATATGTTATATATGTGACTGACTTCGTCAATCTTATCTACAACCTCAAAGCAGTGCTTTGAGCAACCTGTGGCTAGCTTCCTAGTTTACTCTCTGATTTTCATTGAGTATTAGCCGAATCTTTTCCTACCATTATACCATTTTTTTGATGATTTTCAAAATGAAGATTTGTTTTCAAAAAAGAGCTGGTTTCCCAACTCTTTCCTATCTGCTATTCTTTTTCCATTAAAAAGTCATAAATTTCTTGCACGGTACCCAGCGCCATCATTTCTTGGTCTTTGACGGTTTGTTTGAGATTTTGGTAAATCTGACTTTCTCCGATTTCCCGCTTTGGTGCCTCTTTATTCACTGTCATGACCCCATCTTTGATCGTCACAAAGCCTAGTTCTTCAAATACTTGAATCATCTTGACCAGCAAGATTTGTTGGATATTGAGATAAGCTGCCAAATCTTTGAGCTTATATCGAATATCAAACTCTGGGAACTGGTAGATGGTCTTGTACAATTTTGCAAACTGCTCTCTAGTCCCATACCCCGTCAGATAGTAGGCCTTATCAATATCATTCTTGAAATAGACAGCGGAAAAATTCTGTTTCTGAAAAATGGTCTTCAGCTGAGTAATATCCTCTGGAATGCTTTTCACGACAACAGCTTCACTATTTACTAGACTCGGTAATTCTCCAGCAAAATCCAAGACTGGAACTCCTTCTGGCAAGACTGCATTCTTCCCACGGATGTTAAAAAGTTGAACACCCTCCACACGCGCATCCACCATCATCAACTGGAGGGCAGTTTGACCATTCCATTGGTTGACAGACAATTTAACTGCCAACTCTAGATTCTTGGTTTGGGCAAATTCTGTTGCCCATCTGCCTTGACCGAAGGCTACCACTTCAAAACTCGCCTCACCCTTGGAAATTTTCAGCTTGAGATGGGCATTGCCTGCTCCCATAGTACGGGCACTTTCGACCTGAAAATCCTTGATATAAAAGACAGGTTTCTGATTGTCCATGCCAAAAGGTGCCAAGCGCTCAAAGTTCTTGACTGTTTCAAGACTCAAAGCCTCCAAATCCAGTTCTTCATCTAGATTTAACTTGTTCTTGCCACCAGCATCCGCTCCTTTTTCACGGACATAATCTTCCAAAACCTGAAATAAATCTACGAGTTTCTCCACTTCCAGAGTCATTCCAGCCGCACCAGCATGGCCACCAAAGGCGATGAAGAGGTCTCGATGAGGATCCAGAGCCTCAAAAATATCGACCGCTTCCACACTACGAGCACTACCCTTGGCACGACCGTCTTCTATATTAAGAACAATAACTGTCTGCCCTAGTTCTTCCAACAAACGGCCAGCCACGATTCCTAGAACCCCAGGATTCCAGCCTTCCTTGGCCAAAACCTGGACCTTCTTCTCAGGATTCACCATGGTCTTAGCTTCTTCATAGATAGACTGGACGATTTCCTTGCGCTCTTCGTTTTTCTGATGAATCATGAGAGCAATCTCATGCGCTTCCTCATCATCAAACCCAGTCAGCAAATCAATAGCAGGATTGGGATCGTCCAAACGCCCCAAGGCATTCAAACGAGGGGCAATCTGGAAACCAACCGTTTCTTCTGTCACTTCGTTTGAAGCAATCCCAGCCATGTCCAGCATTTCTTGTAGACCAATGCGCTGAGTATGCCCCAACATTTCCAGACCATATTGAACCAAAATACGGTTTTCATCCGTCAAACTCACCATATCTGCAATAGTTCCGATAGCGACCAAATCAAGCAATTCCACTTGCACTTCTTCTAACAGGGCACAAGCCAACTTGAAAGCCACTCCACAACCAGCCAAATATTTGAAAGGATAGTCCGCATCAGGGTGTTCAGGATGGACAATGGCATAGGCATCAGGGAGGGTTTCAGGCATGGAATGGTGATCTGTCACAATGACATCTACTCCCAGAGACTGAGCCAATTCAATGGCTTCGTGACCCGCAACTCCATTGTCCACTGTCACAATCAAGGAAATCCCTTCTTGCTCGATAAAGTATTTATAAACACTAGCATTTGGACCATAGCCATCAGTAAAACGATTGGGCAAGTAAACTCGGCACTCGGCACCAAGCTGTTCCAAACTTTCCTTAACAATAGAAGCCGAAGTCATACCATCCGCATCATAGTCACCGTAAACGAGGATATTTTCCCCTTCTTCAATGGCCTGACGAATACGAGCCACTGCCTTGTCCATATCATGGAGCAGATAAGGGTCATGCAAGTCCTCCAAAGAAGGTTCTAAAAACTTCTTCAGACTTTCTTGGTCCTTAATTCCTCTTTCAAATAATAACCGAGCCACCTCAGGACCCAGTCCAGCCTTCTTGGCTATCTTTGTAAAATCCGCATCTTCAACCTGCGGGGCAAACTGCCATTCATAAGTAGGTGTTATCAAAAAGACATCCACTCTTTCTAAGAATTCTATTGCTTCATTATAACATGATTTAGGCTTTTTCTCTATCCAGATTGCTTTTTTATAAAATTTTAGTGAATTTTTTCAGATATGATTTGACAAGGCAATTCTTTTGGTGTAGAATCGTGTTATAAAATCTAACACAAAGGAGATTCCTTATGGCTTTAGTAGAATTTGAACACGTCGAAAAATATTACGGAGACTATCACGCACTCCGCGATATCAATCTCCGTTTTGAAAAAGGGCAAGTCGTTGTCCTACTCGGACCATCTGGTTCTGGGAAGTCCACTCTTATCCGCACCATCAATGGTTTAGAGGCTGTAGACAAGGGAAGTCTTCTAGTAAATGGTCACCAAGTTGCTGGTGCCAGCCAGAAAGATTTGGTGCCTCTTCGTAAGGAAGTCGGCATGGTTTTCCAGCATTTTAACCTCTACCCTCACAAAACAGTGTTAGAAAACGTAACACTCGCACCCATAAAAGTTCTAGGAATTGATAAAAAAGAAGCTGAAAAGACAGCTCAAAAATATCTGGAATTTGTAAATATGTGGGATAAGAAAGATTCTTATCCAGCTATGCTTTCTGGTGGACAAAAACAACGGATTGCCATCGCACGTGGACTCGCTATGCATCCTGAACTCCTCCTCTTTGATGAACCAACATCTGCCCTAGACCCTGAAACCATCGGCGATGTTCTAGCGGTTATGCAAAAATTAGCCCACGATGGTATGAATATGATTGTCGTGACCCATGAAATGGGCTTCGCCCGTGAAGTTGCTGACCGCATTATCTTTATGGCTGATGGAGAGGTTTTAGTAGATACGACAGATGTTGATGACTTTTTCGACAATCCAAGCGAACCTCGTGCCCAACAATTCCTCAGCAAAATCATCAACCACGAAAGTGACAAAGTCAAATAAGGAGGCGCCTATGAAAAAGAAATTCTTTTTATCCGCATTATTGATTAGCCTTTTCGGTCTTGCTGCTGCAAAACCAATTCAGGCTGATACCAGTGTCGCAGACATTCAAAAGAGAGGCGAGCTGGTTGTTGGTGTCAAACAAGACGTTCCCAATTTTGGCTATAAGGATTCCAAGACAGGGACCTATTCTGGTATCGAAACCGACTTGGCCAAAATGGTAGCAGATGAGCTCAAGGTCAAAGTTCGCTATGTGCCTGTTACCGCACAAACCCGTGGACCCCTTCTAGACAATGAACAGGTCGATATGGATATCGCGACCTTTACCATCACAGACGAACGCAAAAAACTTTATAACTTTACCAGCCCCTACTACACAGATGCTTCTGGCTTTTTGGTCAATAAATCTGCCAAAATCAAAAAGATTGAGGATCTAAATGGTAAAACCATCGGGGTTGCCCAAGGTTCCATTACCCAACGCCTAATTACCGAACTGGGTAAAAAGAAAGGTCTGAAGTTTAAATTCGTCGAACTTGGTTCCTACCCAGAATTGATTACTTCCCTGCACGCTCATCGTATAGATGCCTTTTCCGTTGACCGCTCGATTCTGTCTGGCTACATCAGCAAGCGCACAGTACTACTAGATGATAGTTTCAAGCCATCTGACTACGGTATCGTTACCAAGAAATCAAATACAGAGCTAAACAATTATCTTGATAACTTGGTTACTAAATGGAGCAAAGATGGTAGTTTGCAGAAACTTTATGACCGTTACAAGCTCAAACCATCTAGCCATACCGCAGATTAAGGAGGACACATCATGACAGATTTATCATCTTGGACTGCCTATTTTCAGGATTTTGGACAATTTTTCAATGGTTTCCTCTTCACCCTTGCCCTAGCAATCGGATCCTTTATCCTAGCCATGGTTTTGGGCATCTTCTTTGGAGCTATGTCAACCAGCAAACGTCCAATTTTGCGCATTTTGGCTCGCATCTTTGTTGAATTTTACCAAAACACTCCCCTCTTGGTGCAGTTTGTTATCGTCTTTTATGGTCTACCCCTTATCAGTGACCACACCATCATGATTTCGATTTATTGGACGGCTGTTCTCTGCGTGGGACTCTATCACGGCGCCTATATCGCTGAGGTTATTCGCTCAGGTATTCAGTCTATTCCTAGCGGTCAGATGGAGGCCGCCTTGTCGCAAGGTTTTACCTATATCAGCGCCATGCGCTTGATTATCTTGCCTCAGGCCTTCCGTATCATTCTCCCACCTTTGACCAATCAAATCGTCAACCTCATCAAGAATACCTCGACAGTTGCTATCATCTCTGGAGTGGACTTGATGTTTGTGACCAAGTCTTGGTCAGCCCTCAACGGAAATTACATCCCAGCCTTTCTAGGTGCTGCCCTTCTCTACTTTTCTCTATGCTTCCCTGTTGCCCAGTTTGGTCGCAAGATGGAGCAAGCCAACAAAAAAGCCTATTCACTTTAGGAGGTTACTATGGAATCCATTTTAGAAGTTTTGACCCCAGATAACCTAGTCTTTATCTTTAAAGGATTTGGCTTGACCCTCTATATTTCTCTGATTGCCATCGTCCTCGCTACCCTTATCGGAACGGTGCTAGCCGTCATGAGAAATGGGAATCCTGTCTTGCGCATCATCTCCAGCATTTACATCGAGTTTGTACGTAACGTTCCCAACCTTCTCTGGATTTTCACTATCTTTTTAGTTTTTAAGATGAAGTCCACTCCAGCTGGTATTACTGCCTTTACCCTTTTTACCTCAGCAGCCTTGGCTGAGATTATCCGTGGTGGCCTAAATGCCGTAGACAAGGGACAATACGAAGCAGGAATGTCTCAGGGATTTACTTCTGCGCAAATCCTCTACTACATTATTCTCCCACAAGCGATCCGTAAAATGCTGCCAGCCATCATTTCTCAGTTTGTAACCGTAATTAAGGATACCAGCCTCCTCTACTCTGTTATCGCCCTACAAGAACTCTTTGGAGCCAGCCAAATTCTAATGGGCCGTTATTTTGAACCAGAGCAGGTCTTCAGTCTTTATATCCTAATCGCCCTCATCTACTTCAGCTTTAACCTAGCAATTTCTAGCCTGTCTCATATGCTGGCAAAACGTTGGCAACAAGCCGCAGAATAATAAATTAGCTCTCCAAGTACATGGAGAGTTTTTTGATGAGAGTAGATATTTATAGACCTCAATTTGACACCATACTTTTTCTATGATAAAATGTAACAAATTTGTTTACAACAAATCAAAATCTAAATGAAATGGAATTTTCTATGAAATCAATCAAAGGACTACTCTTTATCATAGCTAGTTTTATCTTGACTATTTTGACTTGGATGAACACTTCTCCCCAATTCATGATTCCAGGACTAGCTTTAACAAGCCTATCTCTGACTTTTATCCTCGCCACTCGTCTCCCCCTACTAGAAAGCTGGTTTCACGGTTTGGAGAAGGTCTACACCGTCCACAAATTCACAGCCTTTCTATCCATCATCCTACTCATCTTTCATAACTTTAGTATGGGCGGTTTGTGGGGCTCTCGATTAGCTGCTCAGTTTGGCAACCTTGCCATCTATATCTTTGTCAGCATTATCCTTGTCGCCTATTTAGGCAAATACATCCAATACGAAGCTTGGCGATGGATTCACCGTCTGGTTTATCTAGCCTATATTTTTGGACTCTTTCACGTCTACATGATGATGGGCAATCGTCTTCTCACATTTAATCTTCTAAGTTTTCTTGTTGGTAGCTATGCCCTTTTAGGCTTACTAGCTGGTTTTTATATCATTTTTCTATATCAAAAGATTGGCTTCCCCTATCTAGGGAAAATTACCAATCTCAAACGCTTAAACCACGATACTAGAGAAATTCAAATCCATCTTAGCAGACCTTTCAACTATCAATCAGGACAATTTGCCTTTCTAAAGATTTTCCAAGAGGGCTTTGAAAGTGCTCCGCATCCCTTTTCTATCTCAGGAGGTCATGGTCAAACTCTTTACTTTACTGTCAAAAATTCAGGCGACCATACCAAGAATATCTATGATAATCTTCAAGTCGGCAGCAAAGTAAGTGTAGACAGAGCTTACGGACACATGATTATAGAAGAAGGACGAGAAAATCAGGTTTGGATTGCTGGAAGCATTGGGATTACCCCCTTCATCTCTTACATCCGTGAACATTCTATTTTAGATAAACAGGTTCACTTCTACTATAGCTTCCGTGGAGAAGAAAATGCAGTCTACCTAGATTTGCTCCGTGACTATGCTCAGAAAAATCCTAATTTTGAACTTCATCTAGTCGACAGTACAAAAGACGGCTATCTTAATTTTGACCAAGAAGAAGTGGCCGAACATGCAAGCGTCTATATGTGTGGTCCTCTTTCTATGATGAAGTTACTTGCCAAACAGATTAAGAAACAAAATCCAAAAACAGAGCTTATTTACGAAGGGTTCAAGTTCAAATAACCACTCATACTCTCCTGGAATTTCCCAGGAGTTTTTTCTACGCAATCTCCAAAAAACACTGCCAGATTTCTAGCAGTGTTTTGAGTTTCATTTATCTTAGTAAACTGTTTTTTCAGTTTCTACGTCGAAGAAGTGTGCTTTGTTCAAGTCAAATCCAAGTTCAACTGTTGCACCTGTTTGCAAGTAGTCACGAGCATCAACTTTGGCAACAAATTCGTCTTTACCAACTTGGCAGTAAAGGTGAGATTCTGAACCAAGCAATTCTGATACAGAGATAGTAGCTTTCACAACTGATTCTGGGAATGTTTCAAGGAAAGCAGGTTCTGCATTCACGTCTTCTGGACGGATACCGAAGATCAATTCTTTACCTTCGTAGCCTTTTTCACGAAGAACTTTCAATGCTCCTTCTGGAACTTTCAAACGGAAACCGTCAGAAACAATTTCGCTACCAACTAATTTCACATTGATGAAGTTCATTGCTGGGCTTCCGATGAATCCTGCTACGAATTTGTTAACTGGGTTTTTGTAAACTTCTTGAGGAGTACCGATTTGTTCTACACGTCCGATAGTACCTGTACCAGCAGGGTTCTTAGTTGCTGACATGATAACGATACGGTCTGCAAGTGTCATCGCTTCAGTTTGGTCGTGAGTTACGTAGATAGTTGTAGCTCCGATACGACGGTGGATTTTCGCGATTTCAGCACGCATTGATACACGAAGTTTGGCATCCAAGTTTGACAAAGGCTCGTCCATCAAGAACACTTTTGCATCACGGACGATAGCACGCCCCATGGCAACACGCTGACGTTGACCACCTGAAAGGTCAGCTGGTTTACGTTCCAAGAACTCTTTCAATCCAAGGATTTCAGCTGCTTCTTGCACACGTTTGTCGATGTCTTCCTTGCTGTATTTACGCAATTTCAAACCGAAAGCCATGTTATCATAAACAGTCATGTGTGGGTAAAGAGCGTAGTTTTGGAATACCATGGCGATGTCACGGTCTTTTGGAGCTACGTCGTTGACAACCACGCCATCGATAGAGGCAGTACCTTCTGTAATATCTTCAAGACCAGCAATCATACGAAGAGTTGTTGATTTACCACATCCTGAAGGACCTACGAAAACGATAAATTCTTTGTCTTTGATGTCCAAGTTGAAGTCTTCAACTGAGTAGTGTTCGCTGTTTGGATATTTTTTGTAAATATTTTTAAGATTCAATTCTACCATGAGGTGAACTCCTTTTGTCTTTTGATAGTTTTATTATAGATGAAAACGCTTTACATTTCTATGGCAAGGTGACCAAAAAAATAAAAAAGTTCTGTGCAACTTGCACAAAACTTTATAAAATATCTGGTAAAATCAGCTGATAACACAAGGTCAGGTCGGTCAACTCCTTCAACTGTAGCCCTGTCAATTCTTCCCATTTATCAATCTTGTATTGGAGAGAATTGCGGTGCAGATAGAGTTGCTGGGCTGTTTTAGTGAGAACAGCACTATTTTCCCAAAGAGAGAGAATGATTTCCTGAATCTGATCTTGATCCAAAATCATCTGGTGCAGGCATTCTTTAATGACTCTCAGGTCCACGAGTCTTTCTCCCATACTCCAAAGATAGAGCTGAGAAAAAGTATGAACACCTTGGTGACCCTGACGCCACCAAGTCTTAAACAAATCGCGCTCTGCTTTGATTAAGTCTGATAGGGCTTGATGTCCCGTCTGAGACCAAACCTGGCCCAACATGATAGAGAGACGCAGTCCAAAGTCATACTCAACTGCTTCAATCGTATCACTTAAAATAGCTCGTACAGAAGTGTACTTATCTTGTTGAAGCACGAAAACATAATCCTGAGCTCCGACCTGTAGCACTGTCTGACAGTTAGGAAAAAGGGTCCGCATCATATCTAGCCAAGAAGCCAGATTTTCCTGCTGAAAATAGGAAAGATGAAAATAAACTAATTGAATCTTTTTAAAAGTTTGTGGTGCTTGTCCCTTGCCCTCAATCAGAAAAGAATACCAAGGATTGAGCGAACGAGCCTGCTCCTGCTGGGTTAAAAGGGCAACCAACTGCTTTTCACGCTCACTGAGCCCAGCTTCCTCCAGCAAAATCCACTGCTGAGAAGCCAAAGGGAGCGTGAGATAGCCCTCTTTCTCTACTGGTTGGTCTGAAATCCGAGCCTCAGGAAACCAGTCTTGTAGTTCTTTTGCCATCATATCCTAGCCCTCCACTTTTTGGATGCACCATGAAATCAAGCTCTCAAGACGTTCCAGATTTTCAGTCATATGGAGATAGCCCATCACGGCTTCAAAACCTGTGGACATACGGTAAGTCACCACATCGGCATTTTTGGCCTTGGTGTGGCTATTGGTATTACGACCACGTTTGTAGATTTCTTCTTCTTTTTCCGTTAGGACCTGCTCCTCTAACATAAAGGAAATCAGGCGAGCCTGAGCCTTGGCTGACACATACTTGGTTGCTTCTTGATGGAGTTTATTGGGTTTGGTCATACCTTTGAGGATGAGGTGACGGCGAATATACATAGAATAAACCGCATCTCCTTCAAAAGCTAGCGCAATCCCGTTAATGAGATTGACATCAATCACGTGTCCACCTCACTCCATCTTTTGTATCCAATAGTTTAATGCCTTGAGCAGCCAATTGGTCACGGATCTGGTCCGCTGTCGCAAAGTCACGATTGGCACGCGCTTCTTGGCGTTTTTGAATCAAAACTTCGATCTCTGCATCCAAAACTTCCTCAATAAAGACAATTCCAAAGACCTCTAACATAGCCGCAAGAGCTTGCTTGACACTTGCATCATAGTTGCCAGAATTGATCCATTTGGCCATTTCAAAGACAACTGTGATACCGTTGGCAGAGTTGAAATCCTCATCCATAGCTGCTACAAACTTATCTTTAAATGCTTGTAACTCTTGGGCAGGCACATTTCCTGTAAATGGTTGCTCGTAAGTGTTCTTTAGATACTTGAGATTAGTCTCTGCATCCCGCACCGCTTTTTCTGTGAAGTTGATGGGCTTGCGGTAGTGTTGAGTCGCAAAGAAGAAACGAAGCACTTGCCCATCGAGGGTTTTAAGGGCATCATGTACGGTAATAAAGTTGCCCAAGGACTTAGACATCTTGACATTGTCAATATTGACAAAACCATTGTGCATCCAGTAGTTAGCAAAAGCCTTGCCTGTTTTGGCTTCTGACTGGGCAATTTCGTTAGTATGGTGTGGAAACTCAAGGTCCGCTCCACCACCGTGGATATCAATAGTATCGCCCAAAATTTCTGTCGACATGACCGAACACTCAATATGCCAGCCCGGACGACCAGGTCCCCAAGGACTGTCCCAAGAAATTTCGCCTGGTTTAGCAGATTTCCATAGGGCAAAGTCTACAGGATTTTCCTTACGAGCCGTTTCTTCATCGGTTCGACCTGAAGCACCTAGCTCCAAGTCTTCCAAGGTTTTATTGGCCAACTTGGCATAGTTATGAGATTTTTCCACACGGAAATAGACATCTCCTTGACTCTCATAAGCATAGCCTTTTTCAATCAAGTCTTCCACAAAGTGGATGATGTCAGCCATAAACTCCACCACACGAGGATGGCGAATCGCAGGTTTCACGCCCAAGGCCGTCACATCCTCACGAAAGGCAGCGATATACTTGTCCGCAACCTCCTGAGGCGTAATGCCTTCTTCCTTGGCACGGTTGATAATCTTATCATCCACATCTGTAAAATTGGAAATATAGGCAACCTCGTACCCACGATACTCAAAATAGCGACGAATGGTATCAAAAGCTACCGTCGAACGAGCATTCCCCACGTGGATATAGTTATACACGGTTGGCCCACAAACATACATCTTGACTTTACCGTCCTCAATTGGGACAAATTCTCGCAAATCACGAGACATGGTGTCATAGATTTTAATCATAAAATAATAGTCAGGAAAGCTAAAATCCAAGAACAGTTAGTTTCATCACTAAGAGTTCAATTGAATTTCAGTCCGAATGTCTCTACACTTCGGAATCCCTTGCTCCTTTCTCATTCAGATAAACTACCTGTGTCTGTTTGACAAAGCCAATTTTTTCATACAAGCGTTTGGCACCTACATTGCTATCTTCCACGGCAATCTGAAATTCCTTATCATTTTGCTCAATCAGTTGGTTGACAAGGGATTTTGCTAAGTAGCTTCCATAGCCTTTCCCACGTTCAGGTTCAGATATTGCTAAACCGTAGAAGTAATTCGTATTAGTAGATAAATCTACCGTGCAAGTCCCAATAACCTGACCGTCTTTTAATAAAATATATAGGCGACTTTCTGAATCCTTCAGAGCTTCAGCGACATATCTATCCACAATCTCTCTAGACTCATGTTCCTCTGAAAACGCCTGAAATTTTAACTGGCTAATTTGCTCCTGATACGAACTATCTGCTAATAAAACTTCAAGATTAGAAAGTTTTGCTAACTGATAAGGTCTTCTATCCTTACCTAACCAGGTTTCTGTCTCTTCATCCTCGACCAATCCCCAGTTACTGACAAAATCAGGATGACGCTCTAGAAAAATACGTTCTGTCTGAAAAGTGACTGAACGAATAGAAAAAGAAGTCGTTTCTTTCTCAAAACTAGTAAGCAATGCACGTGCAATCCCCTGACGACGATAATCTGGATGAACCAGTATCGTCACTTCCACATCTTGATCATCAGCATAGACAGTTAAGAGACCAACAAGTTCACCTTTTTCATAATAAAGGAAAAAGGCGGGCATGTTTGGGTCAAAATTAAGCATGTTAGAGAGATAGGGATCACGATAAGTTCCATCATAGGCTTGGCAACAGTTAATTAGTTTTTTCGCCTCAAATAACTCTTCTTGGCTCAACTTATTTCTTGCTTGAATCATATAGCTATCCTCTACAACCCAGACGATCTGTGACTGGCTTCTTTAGCCTGCTCGAGTTTATTGACGTAATACTCTCGTTTTTCTTCGACTTCATGAATGACAGGCTCATCCTTCTTACCATGAAGGCGGACAATCTTAGCCGGAATACCAACAACCGTCACATCACTAGGTACGTCTGCGACGACAACTGCTGCTGCACCGACCTTGGCATTTTCACCGATTTCCACAGGCCCAATAACTTGGGCATGGGCTGATATGAGGGCTCCTTTGCGTACAGTCGGATGACGTTTACCAACATCCTTACCAGTCCCACCGAGAGTCACTCCGTGATAGAGAAGAACGCCTTTTTCAACAATCGCCGTCTCACCAATCACCAAGCCTGAACCGTGGTCAATAAAGACACCCGAGTCTATCTGAGCACCTGGATGAATCTCAATCTGAGTCCAAAAGCGCCAGAACTGACTGTGCATACGAGCCAGTAGTTTGAAGCCGTGCTTCCAGAGAAAATGCGAGAGACGGTGGGCCGCCAAGGCCTTGACACCTGGATAAGTCAGCAAAACCTCCAAAGTGGTGCGGGCCGCTGGATCATTTTCTTTTACGATATCAATGGTTTCGCGCCACCATCCCATACATTTCTCCTTTTCTTATTCTGAATCTTTTGGTTTTTCTGTAAATTCTTTCCTAGGTTTGTGATCCTTGTGATGACGTGGGCGATGAGGACGCTCAGACTTCTCACCTTTTTCGTCACGTTCAGGTTTTGGAGGACGAGGAAGAAGGGCTTTCATAGAAGCATCCACACGTCCTTTTTCATCAATCTTGATAACCTTAACATCAACTTCATCCCCGATTGCTACCAAGTCTTCGACATTATTGGTACGCGTCCAAGCCATCTCAGAGATATGAACAAGGGCATCTGTCTTATCAAAGAGGTTAACAAAGGCACCAAATTTCTCGATACGAACGACTTTAGCACGGTAAACTTCGTCCACCTTAGCTTCACGGACCAAACCAGCAATAATTTCTTTAGCACGGTTAATAGCATCTTGATCGCTAGAGTAGATAGATACATTTCCTTCTTCATCGATATCAATCTTAACGCCTGTTTCAGCGATAATCTTATCGATGGTTTCTCCACCCTTACCGATGACAATCTTGATCTTGTCCACATCAATCTTGATGGTATCAATTTTCGGAGCAGTTGGAGCCAATTCTGGACGAACTTCTGGAATGGTTGCTTCAATCACATCAAGGATTTCAAAACGAGCTTTCTTGGCTTGGGCAAGGGCTTCCGTCAAGATTTCTGCAGTGATCCCTTGGATTTTGATATCCATTTGAAGGGCTGTAATCCCGTCACGAGTACCTGCAACCTTAAAGTCCATGTCTCCAAAGTGGTCTTCCAAACCTTGAATATCTGTCAAGACTGTGTAGTTATTTCCATCTGAGATGAGACCCATGGCAATCCCTGCTACTGGCGCCTTGATTGGCACACCACCAGCCATAAGGGCAAGCGTTCCCGCACAGATAGAAGCTTGAGAAGAAGAACCGTTTGATTCCAAAACTTCTGCTACTAGACGAATAGCATATGGGAATTCTTCCAAACTTGGCAAGACTTGAGCAAGAGCACGCTCACCAAGAGCACCGTGACCAATTTCACGACGACCTGGTGCACCGTAACGACCTGTTTCCCCTACAGAGTATTGAGGGAAGTTATAGTGGTGCATAAAGCGTTTCTTGTACTCTGGGTCCAAACCATCAATGATTTGCGTTTCTCCCATCGGAGCCAAGGTCAAGACTGAAAGGGCTTGAGTCTGCCCACGAGTGAAGAGACCTGAACCGTGTACACGAGGTAGGAAGTCAACAACCGCATCCAAAGGACGGATTTCATCGACCTTACGACCATCAGGACGAACCTTGTCTTCTGTGATCAAACGGCGCACTTCAGCGTGTTCCATTTGTTCCAAGATTTCAGCCACATCACGCATGATGCGGTCAAATTCTTCGTGATCTGCATATTTTTCTTCATAAACAGCAGTGACTTGGTCTTTGACTGCTTGAGTTGCAGCTTCACGAGCCAATTTTTCTTCTACTTGAACTGCCTTTTGAAGGTCACTATTGTAGGCTGCGATGATTTCAGTCTGTAATTCAGCGTCTACATGAAGCAACTCTACTTCTGCTTTTTCCTTACCAACTGCGGCAACGATTTCTTCTTGGAAGGCAATCAATTCTTTAACAGCTTCATGCCCTTTAAGAAGGGCTTCCAGCATGATTTCTTCTGACAATTCTTTAGCACCAGACTCTACCATGTTGATGGCGTGCTTGGTACCAGCTACTGTCAATTCAAGGAAAGATTGTTCTGCTTGTTCTTGACTAGGGTTGATGATGATTTGGCCATCTACATAGCCCACCTGTACCCCAGCAATTGGGCCGTCAAATGGGATATCTGAAATAGAGAGTGCCAAGGATGAACCAAACATAGCAGCCATTGGTGCAGATGCATTTTCATCGTAAGAAAGGACAGTGTTGATAACTTGGACTTCGTTACGGAAACCTTCCGCAAACATAGGACGGATTGGACGGTCAATCAAACGCGCTGTCAAGGTAGCATCTGTTGAAGGACGTCCTTCACGTTTCATAAAGCCACCAGGAAACTTCCCAGCTGCATACATTTTTTCTTCGTAGTTGACTTGAAGAGGGAAGAAATCCCCAGTTGCCATCTTCTTAGACATAACGGCAGCAGTCAAGACAGTTGACTCACCGTAACGCACGACAACTGCGCCATTTGCCTGCTTAGCAACCTGACCAGTCTCTACAATTAACTCACGACCCGCAAAAGTCGTTTGAAACACTTGTTTTGTCATTTTAATCCCCTTTGGATTGATGAAATTATACGCCTTGCCTACAAAAATCAAGATACTAAGGGCGTCAAAAGCAAAGTAAAAATAGGAAACTGACGAAGTCTTCGATGAAGACAAGACAGTTTATCTTTTTTACACAGCTTTTCGGCCGGGTTCAATTACACAAGATAGCATTCGATTGACGCAGTGTACCATGTACACCAGGAAATCTATCTTTTTCACTAGGGATTTAGCCCGTGTTCAATTACTCAAGATACTAAGCCGTCAAGCAACTCAAAGGAAAATAGGAAATCTAACGACGGAGCGACCGCTCCTAGGCAGATTTATCTTTTTCCACAGAGTTGTAGGCGAGTTCAATTACTCAAGATACAAATCATTAGAAAGGTTTGATACTAAAGTATCTAAACCTTTCACGCTAATCGCTATCAGGCGATTAGCTAAATGCTTTACTAACTCTCTCGTCAAATAATATCGATTTGACTCGTTCGTGTCGCTCTTTCCTACCGTTAGTCATCAGAAAGGTTTGATACTAAAGTATCTATATCTTTCACGCTAATCGCTATCAGGCAATTAGCTAAATGCTTTACTAACTCTCTCGTCAAATAACATCGATTTGACTCGTTCGTGTCGCTAATCCTTACAGTTTAAATGCATTGTATTTTTTAATACCCTCATCTTTGTATCAAGTACGTACAGAGTCTATTTTATCATATTTTTCTTAAAAAGTGCGGTCTTTACCATTAAAAAGGAACCATTCCCCTCACCTGAGAAGAATGGTTTGCTTTTTATTATCCTAGAGACTGATGATTAAACAAGGCATGAGTTGCTTGGTGGATGTATTTTGCTGTTTCTGCATTGTTCATAGTGTAGAGATGCACACCGGCAACATCCTGAGTTACCAAGTCCACGATTTGGTCCACTGCATAGGCAAGTCCTGCTGCTCTGAGCGACTCAGGGTCATGCTCATACTTGTCTAAGATGGCTTTAAATTTACGTGGAAGATGGATATTCTCACAGGTCTTCAAGAGACGGAGAGCCTGATTTCGATTCAGAATTGGCATAATCCCTGCATGAATGGGCACATCAATCCCAGCCAGGATGCACTTGTCTTGGAAATCATAGAAGCGCTCATTGTCAAAGAAAAGCTGAGTTACAAGGCTCGAACAGCCTGCATCCACTTTCTTCTTAAGATTTTGAATATCTGAAATCTGATTTGGTGAATCTGGATGACCTTCTGGATAACAAGCACCAACAATATCAAAGTGAGGGGCTTGTTCCTTGATGAACTCGATCAAGTCAGTTGCGTAGCGGAAATCCTTTTGTGGTTCCACATCAGGAATAATATCCCCACGAAGAGCCAAGATTTTCTGCACCCCAACCTTGTCCAAGTCTGAAATAGTTTCAGCAACCTTATCCTTGGTCAAATAGATGGCTGGCAAGTGAGCAATAGTCGGAATCGCCAAGTCATTTTGGATAAAGTCAGCCAAACGAACCGTCGTTTCCTTGATATTAAATTTATTATTGCTGGCAGTTACACTGATAAAGTGGGGAGCCAGCTCCTGCATATCTTGAAGAGCAGAAATAATGTTATCATTACCCACGGCTGGGTTGGGAGGGAACACTTCAAATGAGAGTGACGGTGTTTGGCGTGACATAGTCATTATCCTTTTCTAGTTGTTTTCTTACTGATCAACCATGTATGGAGAAATGTCTTTTCTTACAATTTCTCACGCGCAGCTTTAGCTGCTTCCACAAGGCGAATCAAGCTTTCTTTTGTTTCTGGAATACCACGTGTTTTCAAACCACAGTCAGGGTTGATCCAAACTTTCTTGCTTGGCACTTTAGCAAGGATGGCTTCGATTGTGTTGTCGATTTCGCCTTCATTTGGCACACGAGGTGAGTGGATATCGTAAACCCCAGGTCCCACTTCTGTTTGGAAGTTTTTCGCTTTGAGTTCGTCCAAGATTTCAAGATTTGAACGGCTAGCTTCAAATGAGATAACGTCCGCATCCAAGTTGTCGATAGCTGGGATGATATCTGTAAATTCTGAGTAACACATGTGAGTGTGGATTTGTGTATCTGGCGCTACTGTTGAGTGTACCAAGCGGAAGGCAGGAATTGCCCAGTCAAGGTAGTCTTCGTACCAGTCGCTACGACGGAGTGGCAATTTTTCACGAAGAGCAGCCTCATCGATTTGGATGATTTTCACACCAGCAGCTTCAAGGTCCAGCACTTCATCCTTGATAGCAAGGGCGATTTGAAGAGTAGAATCCTTGATAGAGATGTCTTCACGTGGGAATGACCAGTTGAGAATGGTAACAGGTCCAGTCAACATACCTTTAACAGGTTTGTTTGTACGGCTTTGTGCATAGCTAGACCATTTAACAGTGATTGGGTTAAGACGAGTTACATCACCCCAGATGATTGGTGGTTTCACCCCACGCATACCGTAAGATTGTACCCAACCATTTTTAGAGAAGAGGTATCCTGACAAGTTTTGACCAAAGTACTCAACCATGTCGTTACGCTCGAATTCACCGTGAACAAGGACATCAAAGTCGATATCTTCTTGCCACTTGATCCATTCGTCAATTGTTTCAGCAAGGAAAGCGTCGTACTCTTCTTGAGACAATTCACCTTTACGGTAAGCCAAACGTTTGGCACGAACTTCTTTTGTTTGAGGGAATGAACCGATAGTTGTTGTTGGAAGGGCTGGAAGTTTGAAAGCTTCTTCTTGGATAGCTTCACGTTCTGCAAAGGCTGGCAAACGAGTGTAGTCAGCGTCTGTCAAGCCAGCGATACGTGCACGAAGTTCAGCATTGACACCAACACGTTCAGTCGCAAAGAGTTCTTTGTTAGCTGCAAGAGCTTCTGCTCCTTGACCATTGCGGATAGCATCCAAATCACGGATTTCGTCTAATTTTTCAACTGCAAAAGCAAAGTGGTTCAAGATAGCTGGTTCAAATTCTTCATTAGCAGTTGTAAATGGCACATGAAGAAGTGAGCATGAGCTAGTCAAAACGATGTTTTCAGCTGGAATTTGCTCAAGAACAGCCAAGCTCTTTTCATAGTTGTTACGCCAGATGTTTTTACCATTGACAATACCTGCATAAAGAGTCTTATCAGCTGGGAAACCACCTTTAACAAGTTCAAGAGTTTTCTTACCTTCAACGAAGTCCAAACCGATAGCATCAACTGGCAAGTTTACAAGATCAGCGTAAACGTCACGAACGTCTCCGAAGTAAGTTTGAAGCAAGACTTCAAGACCTTTTTTGTCAGCCAAAAGTTTGTTGTAGAGATTCAAGAAGAGAGCTTTTTCTTCAGCTGTCAAGTCTTTTACAAGAGCAGCTTCATCCAATTGGATACGAGTCGCACCAAGTTCAGACAATTTAGCAAAAACTTCTTGGTAAGCAGCTACTAAACTGTCTACGAAGTCTTCTGCTTTCACGCCTTCTTCAAAGTCTGACAATTGAAGGAAAGTAAATGGACCTACAAGAACAGGACGAGTGTTCAATCCAAGTTCTTTGGCTTCTTGGAATTCATCAAAAATCTTGTGACCTGCAAGTTTAACTTGAGTGTCTTTTTCAAATTTAGGAACGATGTAATGGTAGTTGGTGTTGAACCATTTCTTCATTGGAAGGGCGCGAACGTCTCCTTTTTCTCCTTGGTAACCACGACCCAAAGCAAAGTAGCGCTCAAGGTCAGACAAGTCCAAGTTTTGAACTGAAGCAGGTACCACGTTGAAGAGGAAAGCTGCATCTAGGAAGTTGTCATAGTGAGAAAAGTCATTTGATGGGATTTCAGTGATGCCTTTTTCTTTGACAATGTTCCAGTGTTTCGCACGCAAGTCTTTTGCTGCCGCCAAGAGTTCTTCTTCTGAGATTTCTTTTCTAAAGTATTTTTCAGTTGTAAATTTTAATTCGCGGAATTCTCCCAAACGAGGGAAACCGATGATTGTAGTTGACATGATGTGTCCTCCAAAATTTGTTGTTGAAACTATCTTAACAGAAAAGAAATCATCTGTATAATTGTAAAAAATTAGGCTTTGATATAGTTTGAAACTATACCTCTGTTTTGAACAAAAGAAAAAGACTTGAGACAAATGCCTCAAATCCTTTGTATAGCTTGTTTTTGGCTGTATTTTAGTTGGAATACTCAAATACGTTATTAGTAATTCTTATAAGTGACTATGACTTGTTATTAGAAAAGACTATAGGTTGATTCCCTTCTCTCGGAGATTAGCCAGACACTCCTCATAATAGGCGTCGTCATGTTCGCTGTATATAGGGCTAGTCAACTTCTCCTCTGCTAAATCTTCATAGAGAGGGCAAGTCTTACCACGGTAGTTCTTGTCCAGCCACTCTGGACTGACATTGTAGCCACGGTCAGCCATCTCCTCCATGATCACGCGATGATAGGCATAAAGACGATAGGGCGAGTGGGTAAAGACATAGTCCACCGTCGCATGCTTTCTGCCCCAGCCATTGCCACGCAGGGCGCAACACTCTCGATGTTGCCCCAAGAGTTGAGGACGAGGAAGCTGTGAAATCAAAGCCTCATGCCAAAGTCTCATGGGAGTCTCCTTTCAGTAAAGTCGAATGTTGCAAGTAGATATTTGGATAACGATCAAGCAAGTCTCTAGTCTTAGTGATCAAGTCTTCCTTAGAAGCCTGACCAAAGCGATAGCGACCCAACAAGAGCATATAATCTTTGCGCTCAGTATCTGTCGCTTTCTTTTTGAAATAGCCCCAAATATGCTGAAAGGCATTGCAGACCTGACCCCTGTGTTCTGGAATCTGGCAGGCACGGTCAATCATTTCCTGAACCTGACTCACCTCCACCTCTTCATTCTTGAGATACTGACGAATCTCATTGTAAATATTGCTGGAATGGCTCAACACGAGGTATTTGTTTCTAGCCCAGAGTTGTTGGCACTGGGATTTTTGGTTAGTTTGTTCCATATTTCTCCTTGTTTTCTATCAGTTTCCAGGAAACATGGAAACAAAGTTGTATCTAAAAAATGAGCGAATTATGAGCGGA
Source organism: Streptococcus sp. 27098_8_76 (assembly GCF_041432315.1). Lineage (GTDB taxonomy): Bacteria > Bacillota > Bacilli > Lactobacillales > Streptococcaceae > Streptococcus. The sequence goes on from NZ_JAPVZI010000003.1 coordinate 128,900, forward strand.
ATATGAGCGAATAAATAGTGTTTTTTGTAGTTCCTGATTTTTCTAATAAACCTTGGTTTACAAATAGTTGGAGATAGCGACGAATGGTTGCTGCACTCAAGCCTGTCAATTCTTGTGCTACTGCATTTATTATCTGGTAATGCTCTACAAGATAAGACTCTAACCCATTCGCCCCATACGACCATTCCCATTTTCAAAAGAGGGAATAATTCTAACTTAAAATGCACAATAAACCGTTCATCTCTTAGTCTATTTCTAAATCATGTTGGCCACCTAATAAAAGATTTTCAAAAAATCGTTCCAGATATTCTGTTTTTTTCTGGAATAGCTTCGCATTATCTAGAACAAGAGCATCTCGAAAATACTTTGCATTTTCTTGGAAGGGTTTGTTGTCTACTTGAAATCCCATAGTTCTAAGGTACTTAATCAAAAATACTGTTATGGTTCGAGTATTTCCTTCTCCAAAAGGATGAATTTGCCAAATACCTGAAATAAAAGTCTTGATATGTTGCACTACTTCAATCTCGGATTTTCCTCGATAGTCAAATTGACTTTCCTGCTGAAAATCATAGGTCAAACTATCTGCTACCGTACGAAAATCATCATAGATGACACTATCTCCATTTAAAACAGCCTCACTTTTTGTAATGTTATAAGAGCGGTATTCTCCCAAGGGAATACCTTGTGGTAGGAGGCCAAAGAAAAGCTCTCTATGAATTAATTTCAATGTTGTTGGAGCAAATTTAAAGGCATTAGAGGACAAGAGCTCCACAATTCTCATGGCAACAAGATCTGCTTCTCTTGTACTATCATCCTTCTCTTGGTGGTAAGTCGTTACTTGGTCATAAACTTCTTGATAAGTCAACTTTCCTTGAGAATTTTGCTGTGCGAGCTCTCTCATATACGGCGACGGTTCTAGATCATCTACCTTTTGTAAGCCAAACCCCGTTTCCCATAGGTCTAACTTGGTCTGATAAGAGAGTCTGGGATTATCAATTTCATAAGTCGGTGTCATGGTTTTCCTTTCTAGACAAAGCTTCAAGTAAAATCTTTATATTCTATTCTACCATATTAGATTAGCTAGATTTTCCAGTAATTTGTCGTTTCTTACGAAACTAGCTCTTGGTTTTTAAATAAAAGACTGTATCAGGAATTTATTATTCCGAGTCTTAGACAAGCTATTTTTTCTTTTACAATCTCCGCTACTTCCCCCATCACCCTTTAAAATCCTTCAAAAACTCTTTGAGTTCAGCATCAGCTTCTGGTGTGGTTCCATGGAGTTGACCGAGCATTTCGAGTAGGGAAGCGGTTTGGGTTTGGATTGCTTCATTTGTCGTGTTAATCTTGCTGACGATATCTGTCAGTGGCTCAACTTCTTCTTCCTCAAAGGTATCTACATAGCGAGGGATATTGAGGTTGTAGTCATTTTCGACAATTTCTTCATAGCTCGCTAGATGGGCAAACTTGTTAATCTCCTCACGAGATTTGTAGGCTTCCAGAATCTTCTCGATATGAGCATCCGTCATGATATTCTGGTTTTTCCCTTTATCAAACTCCTTAGAAGCATCGATAAAGTAGACATTACGATTGGTACGGTTCTTTTTGAGAATGATGACCGTAGTCGGAATGCTGGTATTAAAGAAGATATTGGCAGGTAGACCGATAACCGTGTCAATGGCCCCTTCTTCTAACAAGGCCTTACGAATGGTCCCTTCCGCATTTCCACGGAAAAGAACCCCGTGAGGAAGGACGATAGCCATAACTCCATTATCCTGCTTGAGATGGTAGTAACCATGCAAAAGAAAGGCAAAATCAGCCTTGGACTGGGGCGCTAGTTTCCCAAAAGGAGAGAAACGAGGGTCCGCCATAAAGCCTGAACTTGCTGACCACTTGGCAGAGTATGGTGGGTTCATGAGAACACCGTCAAAGTTGGTTGGTTCTTGAGTCGGCCAGTCTTCGTCTAGCGTATCGGCATTGTGGAGAAATTGATTTTCAACAGGAACACCGTGTAGAATCATGTTCATCCGAGCCAAGTTATAGGTCGAAATATTGAGTTCCTGACCAAAGTAGACCACTGTCTGCGGTTTATGAGAGTATTTCTTGGCATTGAGCAAGAGGGAGCCAGATCCCATAGTCGCATCATATATGGTAAAGCCTAGCTGGTCCTCACGACCCAAAAAGGCAATCTGTGTCATAAGCTTGGCAACAGGCTGAGGTGTATAGAACTCACCAGCCTTCTTACCCGAGTCAGTCGCAAACTGACCAATCAGATACTCATAAGCATCCCCCAGCATATCACCAGCATGACCAGCCACATCTAGCACAGCCAACTCTTTCATGACCGCCGCCACCGTTTGGTTTTGCTTTTGCGGAGTCGCCCCTAGCTTTTTGGAATAGAGGTCAATATCTTCAAAGAGATTTTCATAGAGTTCATCACTCTGCTCGATATCACGAAAACCTTGAGCCAAATCTTCCAGCTGGAAAGTTCCCTCATTGACACGTGCTACAAGAGCCGTAAAGGTCAACTCAGGCTTGATACTGTAGTTGAGTTCGTCCTTCATGACTACAAGAAGATTCTCGTGGGTGTCCGCATCCTCATAGTAGTTACGATAGACCTCAAGAGCAGCCTCTAGACTCTCACTCCCCTCCTCCATGGTCTCCGCCACGAAAAAGAGCATCTTATCTGACAGGTACTTATAAAAGACCATACCCAAAAGATAGGACTTGTAGTCATTGGCATCCATCTTAGAGCGGAGAACATCCGCTGAGTTCCACAGAGCTTGATAGAGCGACTGGGAAGTTTGTGTTGTTTCCATAATGTTTCTTTCTAAGTTTTGAAATATAATTGTTAAAAGTTATCACTAATCACCTATATAAACATATCTTGCAAGAGTTTCTTTTTCAAAGTCTCAAGCTGAGAAATTTTTTCTTGGTAAGAGCTGATGATCTTATCGAGGTTGGAGAAGTAGGCGCCGATGGCACTATTCTTCATCTCTTAGCCCTCTTTCCTTCAAATCTTGAAACTCCCGCTTGGCTTTCTCGATCTCTCTTCTAGGTGTCTTTTATGATGTCTATTCAAATAATTCTATTTATAGATAATACATTTTTTCATACCTTCTATATTATATAAGTAATTAGTTAATTAAACCACTTAAAAAAGTGTTAGTAATATTTACCTCAAAAGGGATAGTTTTACCGTAACAAATATTATTACTAACAATATAAGCTTCAACGTAATGTCTACCGAAATACGAGGTCTTCTCTTTTAAAATTCTTTTTCCTTTAAAATAATTTCCTCTAAGGCAATTAGCATTTGTCGCTTCCATTCCGGTATTAGTAACCTTCCAATAGATATCGTATGTTGGCGGAAAATTACCTTTTAATTCAAAATCAATATCTCCATTTTTCGATATTACATCTCCACTTTTAATACGTTTCCTAATATTATCTTGTCTAAAAGAAGCACTGATACTTATTGGTAAAATTAATGATTCTGACCATTCACTTTTTTCATAATACGATAGTTCTTTCAAATCTATTCCAATATTAAAATTTTTATTATCTATACTTCGTCTAATATAAAACATTTTCATCGAATCTGAAAATTCAATATTTGTACTAAAATCTGAGTAAAGTTGTTCTAACCAATATAGAAACTTTTTGAAATAACGTTCATCCTCACTCCATTTTGTAGATAAATTTTCTTTTTCATTTACAGGATTAAGTACACATTTACGATTGGTGCTGTCATTATCTATTCCCTCAATCAAATGTAAAATTACATTTTCTAATAATTCTTCAAATGTTTCACTTTTAGAAACAACCTTTTGATAAGATTTAGCAGCTAGCGTTGTAATAATAATTGAGGAAGGTTTGTACTCCAATTCATTCTCAAAACATACTTCTGCATGCCTTTTTAATAATTGAACAATCCTTTGTAAAGGTGTTTTAATTGTATATTCAGGAAATTCCTCGAAAATTTGATTTAATCTTTTATACTCTTCTTTATAATGCTCAAAATTAGACTGAGCCCGGAACCATTTATAATAACCTTTTGGATTACTTATTTCCCAACTATTAGATAAATTATTAAAATCATGATGCCTCTTATCAGTGATTGCTATATCATCAGTTTGAGAATCGCCATACGGAACGCTAGGTAAAATATCAACATGAAAATTCACATCATCGCTGTATTCAATCGTCCAGCACCTATTACCATTATAAGGTTCCTTCTTCATACTATGTTTTTGCATGTAACTCTTTATACATTTCCCTAACAAATTTTTTAAATCCTCTTGAGACTGTTCAAGCATATGTTTTCCAGTAAAATTACACACTATATCAACATCATAGTTTCCATCATTAGTAAGTGGCTTTATAGCAGTACCAAGTTTTATAGATCCTTGTAAAAAAATATCTGGTCTATAATTAGATAATTCTGAATCGGAAATATAATCTACTATGGAATAATATCTATTTGTTGCTTTTTCGTAATTTGCATCAGAAATATCAATACTTTCGATCAATTCTTCAAGTTCAGGAATAGGTCTTAGTTTTTTCAATTTAATACCTCAAATATCTTATAAAATATATTTTGAATGTGCACCGATTTTTTTAGAAAATTCATTAATCTGTACGCACTCTTTTTCAATATCTCGAAAATCTATTAACTTGATCGTATCATGCTTACTTTGATAATCGGATATTAGATTCTCATATTCTTTTGGTAAATATATTTCGTAAATATCGAATATTAGAATTTCTTCTTTTTGATAATTTGTTGAAAATCTAATTCTAGGTTCTATTTGTTTAATATACTCAATTCTTATATTCCTTAAAGCTTCATTAGGAAGAATATTATCTGTTATTATTTCTTCTAAAAATTCTCTATACACTGATATTTCACGATTTTTTCTAGAATTAAACCAATCTAAAATCTTTAATACATACTTACCTTTAGAAAAAAAGCGTAAATCCCCTTCCTCATAAAATCCCACTTCATTCTCAAATCTAATTTCAAATTTAGTCTCTAACTCTTTGAATGAATCATAAACTTTATAAACACCTCCAACAGGTTGATATTGATCTATATGCTCCCCTTTTATCAAAAGATACTTATTAGCAATTTTTATTCTATATAAATAAGCAATACTAAATCTAATATCCTTGTTCCAGTAACGAAGCACATCTAAATACATTTTAATTCTTTTTCTGTTTGCAAATGCAAATCCGATTATTACCCATATAACATTTGTTAATAATCCAATAAAAATATCAAACAACAGAAAATCCTCCATAAAATCTATAAAAACATATATTGTAAAAGTTTCTTCTTCAGTGTTTCTAACTGAGAAATTTTTTCCTGGTGAGCAGAGATGAGGTTATCAAGGTTTAAGAAATAAGAGACGATGGCTTGTTGTTCTTTTTTATCAGGGTATAAAAATTCATATTTCATTAAGTTTGATGGACTTATTCCAAAAACTTTCATACCTGTACCAACTTTATAACCATATTTTCTAAACGTTTGAGTTTTAAACATGTAATATAAGAAAATAGAATCAAAAATTGAGTAAGGTCGAACAGCTATTGTATGAAGCCCTGCAACTATTTTTTCTGATAAAGTTATAGCTATAACTGCAACTTCTGCAATTCCTTTATAATCCTCTGAAGCATCAGCAAAAATTAGATCTCCTTGCTGTAGAAATTCATTCATTTTTGTATCCGATTTAATGTATGGAATTGAATTTCCATCATCTATCATAGAAACTTTTCCTAGATGAATATCACCATAATGTATGTACTTTAGACCTGTATCTTGATTTGTCTCAACATCTCTTGACAAAGAGTAGGATTTTACCCGATCTGTAGATTTTTCTAAGGTAGTTTTCTCCCACTCACCTTCAAATCCATCCAAACGAATCTCAGGTACAGTCTGTCCAGCTTTGGGAAACATCTTTGAGAGCATGGCCACCTTGAGGGATTGGTAGTTGGTGAGATTATCCTTGTAGCTCGCTAGAAGGTCGTCGAGGGTGCAGAAAAGGGATCCGATGGCGGATTGTTCTTCTAAAGATGGAAAAGATATTATAAATTTTTCTACATCATTTTTTGTAATGTTAGGATCTTTTCTACTACTCGCTGCAACATTTCTCCAGCTTTCCTTTTTAAAATTTAAAAAATTTAGTAGAAAATTTGGATTAATTTCATTGACTGGCATCAAAGCAGCTAGGGCTTGATTAATCGTAGCAGGATAAGCTAGTAACCCTGTTCTTCCAATTTGATTAAATCCACCGTACATTGCTATCAATACAGAATTTTCAGGTAAAAGTTTTAATTTTGTTGCTCCATAAACTGAGATTTTTTCTTCATTAGAGCATATTAGAGAATTATTTAAATCTGTTGTTTTTATCCATGGAATTTCTCCATTTTGATAATTTCTACTATCAGATCGTGACGGAGTGTTCCCGGAATAAACTTCGTATAATTCTCCTAATTTAGATTTAGTCCAAGTATTTTCAAATTCATGAAATCTAATTCTAGGAATGACTTTCTTCCCCATAGTTCTTAATAAACCTCATTTCTATACTACAACTTCATTTTTAATAAATTATAATCTTTATTTATGTCTTTTTTCTTTAAATTTGAAATCACAAAATTCTCTGTTTCAGGACTCCAATACAATTTAAGATATTTTTTTGTTCGTGTCATAGCAGTATATAGAATATTATGATTAATTTGTTCATCTACTTCATTAGTGATAACAATTTTTACAGATTCATACTCCAAACCTTGAGCCTTATGAATTGAAATTGCATACGATACTTGAAAAGGAACTGTCGCCGAATTATCTTCTATATCCTCATCTGCACTACTATATCTATCTACACTAAACCTAATAACAGAATTATTATTGTTGCCACTTTCCAAAAGTTCTATCTCACTATCAGAAACATCTAATCCATTTAAAACCACTCCTAACAATTCTATTGTAAAAATAATTTTATCACTATTTTCGATAACTTGTATATCTCTAATAATTCCCTTTAAATTGTTATACAAAACTCCATTAAATCTACTTGACTCACTAAAGACTATAGGATCATTAATTTTATAAAATTTAGAATTCCATTTGATACTTTGATGAGGATTTGATGCTTGTAACAATCTATTTATATTATTAATGCCATAGATTCCATCATAATTTAAACTTAGAATAATTTCATCTTCATGAACTTTTTCAAATATACTGGCATCCAATTGAAAATTCAAGTCTTTTCGAGATAAATGCTCCATAATGTCAGGCTCAATATTTCTTACTTTATCCCAAACCTCAATCAGACCATCATCCCGTGTTCTATATGGAGTGTCTAATTCTATTATAGCCTCCGTTTTTATAATTTTTTTAGCAAGTTCGAACCAATTTCCAAACTGAATAGCCTCAATTTGGAAAATATCACCCACTAAAACTAGAAATTTACACGAGATTTTTTTTAGCAATTCTGCCATATCGGAGTTACTCACCATACTACACTCATCAACAAATAATATGTCACATTTTATTTCTGTTTTATATTTGATTTTCTGAATCGTTGAAAATTCACAATTCGATGAACTGATTCTTCTTCTTAAATTTTCAACTGCTGTATGTGTCACAGATAAAAATAATTTATCTGCTGAATTAAAAAATTGTGCAATATGATTTATAAAGTATGTTTTTCCTGTTCCGGCAGAACCATATATTAAAGCAACTGCAGAATCAGAAAATAGTGAGGTTAGTTTCTCTTTTTTAAAAGGGTCATCAATACTATGTTCGCTTGTTTCTAACCATCTCTCAACTGATTGAGTATGATTTTTATTATTATCTCTTGAAAAGTCTATTAATTTTTTCAAAACTTCAAGTGAATCAGTTTCATATTGTGAAATAAAGACTTGTCCATTTTCAATTTTTAATTTTCTTCCTTCATGTTTACTTATTATTTTTTCATTATACTGCCAAGCTAAAGCCTCAACTCTTTCAGAGTATTCTTCTGACAATTCAGTTATTGATGTGTATATTTTCCCATGAATCTCAGTATTATTTTTTATTAGTCTCGCTAGAAATTCGCTATCTTTCCCACTATCATCAATACAAGCTAATAAATCATATATTTTAGGATTATGATTTATTAAAGAAGAGCAAAACGGCATCTCATCAAAAGGAATACACCCCCATTTTAATCGAAGACCAGATAATTTTATATTTCCTCCTTCACATTTATTATATGGATGATTATCATAAAAATACTGTTCTTTTAAAATCTCATTATTCATATGAAACAGTAAGTATCTTAGTATATTAGAGCCCGAATTGTTTGCCTGAATTATCATTCTAGCATTATCTAAAATATCAAAGATATAAGATACCTGTGATTTTTGGTTGACATAAGCTTTAGTTTTTTGATATAACTCCTGATTTAATTCTATAATATCAATTAAATTTATTTGATTTTTCTTTAGAAACGCCATTAAAATTCTATATTCCATGTGTGAAGACTTCACTTCATCTCCCCCAATTTTTAGGATACGGCTTAATGAATGAAATTCACACGGACGAATAGCAACATCCCAATCAGCAATTACTGATATAGTTAGGGTAGAACCATATATATTTATTTTTTCATTTCTTATATATAGCTTCGTTGCATAATTTGACATAATTTCTTTATTAGTATACGCTGTTATTCTCTCTGATTTTTTACCAGCACCATATGTACTGGTATATGTTACTTCATAATAGATATTTTGATTCACAAAAAATGGTTTGATTTTTTGTATGTAATATCTTTCACTCTCTGTTATTGGATATTCTGGATTATCAATTACATCAGCAATTTTTGCATAATATTCTTCAGACATTGTATCCATATAGAGGGGAAATTTTTCTAGATTTTCTAAAACTTCAAATTTGTAATTAGTTAGTAAAAATTTTTTTATTTTCAGCATATATTCATAATATTTAAGTAACAATCTCTCTGAATTATTTTCGTCTAGAGTATAATGTGAAGCCGATTTTTGGAGAAATTTATGAATTTTTCTTAAAAAGACATAGTTTGACTTTTCATTAATATATTTTATACTCAGTTCTATGTTATGATAATTCCATTCCAAATCAACATCATTATCATGGTTATATATTTTAACAGCAATATGTTCTACAAAATTTCTCAAAGTATTCATAATATTTTGAGAAGAAAATCCTCTTTCTCTCATCATATTCATCTGTTCTATATTTTTACAAATATTTTTATTTATATCTACAATATGTTTATCAATCTTCATAGTTTTTTTACTCCTGCTAAATTATATATTTTTAATCTACCTAATATAAATTTTAATAATTTCAAGTTTATATAATAAATAGTAATTTCCTTTTGCATATTATTATACCACGGAACCATAAAAATCCCCTTAGAAATCCGCTTCTAAGGGGTTGTCTTTATCCTGATGATTGGTCTGGTTCTGCTGGTTTGTTTTTTTATCTTTCTTGCTACTAGTGATGAGACGACGCTTGCTATATCGGATGATATTGAGTTCCTTGAGGAGTTGAGTCAGGTGTTTCTTTTCAGGGTAGGCTTCTGCACTAGCTGCGGTATAGCGCATAAAGAGCTCGTAGCTGGTTGAAAGTTCTGTACGGAGCTGTCTGGTCTTGCCAACTTCCTTGGTAGACTTAGAAGCACGCGCCTTACTTTCCACTTGGTCATATTTGATCACCGCCGCCAGTTAAGCTTGAAAATCATCAAGCTTGGTCTTGAAGGGTTCCAAATGTTTGGCATACATAGATTCATCCTTGTTTGCCTTAGAAAAAGTGGTCAAACTTTGATGAGTATCCATCATCAGGCTTTCAAACTCACGATTGGTAAAGTTACTATAACTAAGTGGACGAATAGCGTATGTTTTTGTCATGATGATATTCTTTCTATTTTTCATTATGTAAACTTTTAAAATAATTCTAACAGTTACTTTAAAAGATTTATTCCGCTTCCGCTCAACTGTCATTATTTCCATCTAAAACGTACTTTTCAGGACAAATCAGACATTTTCAAATTAAAAAACCCCTATCTGATGGACATACACTCCGTCCATCAGATAGAGACTCTTACTATTTTTAGATTTTACCTTTTCGAGTTTTAGAATACATATAAAATTTAGTAAATATGACTATTCGAAAGCTCGAAGACCTCAAAACTTTTGTAGATAAGTAATTCGAAACGTAGAATACTTGTAAATTTATGTAATTGCAATCATTCGAGGCTTAGAATACATGTAAACTTTAGGAAGTAGGCCTATTCTAAGTCTCGAAGAGCTATCTTCCAACCCTCAATGGCTCAATGACTTCCTCCACTAGTTGGGTATAGGCTTCCTTGATTTGTTTTTTATAGAGGAGAGGATTGAGGGCATCCGCCACCTCTAGCTTATAGTCCTGATAGCGCTGGCTCTTGGTCAGCTGACTTTCTCCTAGTTGTTTTTTCGCTCCCTTACGGTAGTGTTCGACATAGTAACGGAGTTCATCCTCACCGACATACCAGCGCTTGCTAAAGACTTTGATATGTTGCTGGATGACAGCCTCAATCATCTGATCCAAAATATTTGCGATAGACTGACCACGATAGCTTTTCGGATGTTCTTGTACCTCTCTCCAAAGTTCAGTGATGATCTGAGCAAGATTGGGATTGGTCTTCTCAAGACTCTGAATATAGTTATCCACGGCTTCCCTATCTTGAGCGCTTAGGTTCTTTTCTTGACTCTGACCTTGTTCAATCAGGCTTTGGATTAAGGTCAAGATATAGGCATAGTTAATTTCGTCCACTTGGATAGACTCCAGTTCATAGTGGATATCAAGTGGCTCTCCATCGTCATCATCCTCTACTCGGCTTTTTAATTCTGCAAGGACATTTCGATAAAGTCCCAGATACCTTTCCAACTTCTCTCCATCAAGTCCCGTCTGACTGTAAAGTTCTTCCTCATCATACTCTTTGTACACTCGGATAGAGGCTAAATATTTATCAAAGGCTTGATAGGTTTTAGCTAGTTTCCTCAACTCAGGTGTAGAGATTTGCTCGATTTGGAGTCCTTCCTCAGGATCATCGGTGATGAGATTTTGGAAATCACTGCAACTCCGTAAAAAGTTCCTCTTTTCCTCTTCCCAGCTAGGGGCTAGGACCTCGTTTTCACCACCATTTGAGTAGAGCTTGAGGGCATTATCCACTGCTTCCTTAAAGGCTAGGGGCTTTTGGAAGGTGATGATATGACCGTAGGTCTTACTAGAATCAAAGATACGATTGGTTCGGCTAAAGGCTTGGATCAAGTCCTGCGGTTGCATGGGCTTGCGGTCAATAAAGAGAGTTGATAGACAAGGGGCATCAAATCCCGTTAGGAGACGATTGACTACGATGACTAAGTCCAACTGTTCATTTCGATAGAGGTATTTGTCATGCTTTCGAGCTAGACGGTTATTGACATCCGTATTAAAACCACGCAGATCCGCCATGGTAAAATGGGTATCAAACTCTTGGTTATAGTCCTCTAAGACCTGCTTCATGTGGTCTTGATTGGCTCTTGAGTCTTCTTCATTTTCTGTGACCGAGTAGGTGATGGTCGCCTTTGGAAAGTCAGGAAGGACCTGCTTGACCCTTTCCGATACCTTAACCCTCGTCTCCCCAGCCTTGACTCGTTTGAGGAGGTCATAGTAGGCTTGGGCTTGAGGGATGGATTTAACGGTTAGGATGGCATTGTAGGTCTTACCAACTCCTTTTTGGAATCCTAGCTGTTGACGGGATTTATTGATAATGGCATCCAAGACTTCCAGCATATGCTCTTCATCTTCGTAGACAGTATCTGGTATGTCATTTTCAGATTTATCCGTGATGAGGGTATTGCGATAATCTACCTTAAAGCCTAAAACAGCTCCATCATGAATGGCTTCCTTAACTGTATACTCATGGAGACGGTCTCCGTACTGTTGCTGGGTGGTTTGGGCTAGATCGCCGATTTGCTGGCGTTTATTTTCCTTAAAGATAGGTGTGCCTGTAAAACCATACCAGAGAGACTGTGGGAAAAATCCCTTAATGTCTTTTTGTGTTTGTGGCGTAACGGCACGGTGGCATTCATCCACGACAAAGGCCACTCGAAGGCCCCTGATTTTGTCCGCATCTCGTTGGTAAAGACCTTGCTCAAACTTACGCATCATGGTAGTAATTTTCTGGATGGTCGTTACCACCACACGCTTATCATTACTTCCTAGTCGCTTGACCAAATCATGAGTATTATCCGTCTCATCAATATCAATGACATCATTGGTCGCATAAGAGAGAAAAGATGAAGTGGTCTGTTGGTCCAAGTCTCTGCGGTCAACGACAAAAATTGTCTTTTGGATAGACGGGATTTGGAGGAGATTCCGCGCTACTTTATAAGAGGTCAGAGTCTTCCCTGAACCTGTCGTATGCCAAACATAGCCTGATGCTTGCTGGCGAGAAGCTTCTTGCACTGCTTCGATGGCATGGATCTGGTAGGGACGCAAGAGGATAAGAGCCTTCTTACTATCATCAAGGACAGAGTACTGCATGAGCATCTGATGCGCACGAGGGATAGAAAGAACTTCGTGGGCAAAACTGGTCAAGCTCGTTATGGGTTGGTTGTCCTTATCCACCCACTTGGTTAGAAATTGCTTGTTGAGTTTGTTTTCTCTAGCTGCAGCGATATAGCGTGTGTCTACCTTATTGGTCACAACAAACATCTGTAAGCTAGAGTAAATGCCACGAAACTTGCCTTCCCTATCATACTTCTTGATTTGATGAAAGGCATCTAAAAAAGCAACTCGAGGACTTTTAAGCTCAATCTGAATCATTGGAAGGCCATTGATCAAGAGGGTCACATCTAGCCTGCGGTCTTGATCCTGAGGATTTATCTTATCTCTCTCGACTTGGTTGACAACCTCATAACTAGACTTACCAGCTGCGATATTGTCTCTCCAGATGACAGATAAACGGATAGTCCCCAAACTAGCATCTTCTCTCTGAACTTCAACCTTGGCAATGCCATTTTCGCCGACCAACCACTTGGCCGCATCATAGTAGCTAATAAAGTTCAGTTGATTCTTTATCTGGCGTTTTTCCTGTTCTGTCAGGGGATGTTCTGCCAATCGAGCCACATTGTTCTGAGCTAACTTTTCAAAGAAGTTTTCCCATAATTGCTCTTCTGTTTTGAGGTCATCTCTGTAAGTCCATTGACTTTCCCCAGTTACCAGTTGGCTGATCAGTTGTTTTTCTATCCCCAGTTCTGGTTTTACCTGTATCATACTCTCTCCTTTGCTACATGTCTGCTCCCTTTATTATAGCATGTTTAGGCTCAAATTCCATCACTCTTCCCATGACAAAAATACTCATTCCCCCTTTCTCCTCCAAAATATGGTATAGTAGAAATATACTATCTAAGAGGAGTTTACATGTCACAGGATAAACAAATGAAAGCTGTTTCTCCCCTTCTGCAGCAAGTTATCAATATCTCATCCATTGTCGGTGGTGTTGGGAGTTTGATTTTCTGTATTTGGGCTTATCAGGCTGGGATTTTACAGTCTAAGGAAACCCTCTCTGCCTTTATCCAGCAGGCAGGTATCTGGGGGCCACCTCTCTTTATCTTTTTACAGATTTTACAGACGGTCGTCCCTATCATTCCTGGGGCCTTGACCTCGGTGGCTGGGGTCTTTATCTACGGTCACATCATCGGGACTATCTACAACTATATCGGGATCGTGATTGGCTGCGCCATTATCTTTTATCTGGTGCGACTCTATGGGGCCGCCTTTGTCCAGTCTGTCGTCAGCAAGCGCACCTATGACAAGTATATCGGCTGGTTGGATAAAGGAAATCGTTTTGACCGTTTCTTTATCTTTATGATGATTTGGCCCATTAGTCCGGCTGACTTTCTCTGTATGCTGGCTGCACTGACCAAGATGAGTTTCAAGCGTTATATGACTATCATCATTCTGACCAAACCCTTTACCCTCGTGGTTTATACCTACGGTCTGACCTATATTATCGACTTTTTCTGGCAAATGCTTTGACACATAAAAAATCCGTTTGGTTTCCCAAGCGGATTTTTAAAGCGTAGATTGACTATGGCTTGATGCTAAATATACTTTGGTATGGAAATCATGCATATTTTTCGGCTCTTTGTCAACTGTAGTGGGTTGAAGAAAAGCTAAGATCGAGAAAGGACGGATTTCGTCCTTTCTTTTTTGCTATTCAGAGCGATAAAAATCCGTTTTTTGAAGTTTTCAAAGTTCCGAAAACCAAATGCATTTCGTTTGATAAGTTTAATGAGATTATTAGTAGCTTCCAATTTGGCGTTGGAGTAGAGTAGTTGAAGGGCGTTTACAATCTTTTCTTTGTCCTTTAGGAAGGTTTTAAAGACAGTCTGAAAAAGAGGATGAACCTGTTTTAGATTGTCCTCGATAAGTCCGAAAAATTTGTCTGGCTCCTTGTTCTGAAAGTGAAAAAGTAAGAGTTGATAGAGATTATAGTGGTGTTTCAAGTCTTCTGAATAGCTCAATAGTTTGTCTAGAATCTCTTTATTCGTCAAGTGCATACGAAAAGTAGGGCGATAAAAACGTTTCTCACTGAGTTTCCGACTATCTTGTTGGATAAGTTTCCAGTAACGCTTGATAGCCTTGTATTCATGGGATTTTCGATGATACTGATTCATGATTTGGACACGCACACGACTCATGGCACGGCTAAGATGTTGTACAATGTGAAAGCGATATAGAACGATTTTAGCACACGGAAAAAGCTGTTTAGCCAAATCATAATAGGGACTAAACATATCCATAGTAATAATTTTCACTCGACATCGGACAGCTCTATCGTATCGAAGAAAGTGATTTCGGATGACAGCCTGTGTTCTACCTTCAAGAACAGCGATGATACTGAGATTATCAAAATCTTGTGCAATGAAACTCATCTTTCCTTTTGTAAAGGTATATTCGTCCCAAGACATAATCTCAGGAAGGCAAGAAAAATCAAGCTTAAAGTGAAAGTCATTGAGCTTGCGAATGACAGTTGAAGTTGAAATAGACAACTGATGAGCAATATCGGTCATGGAAGTTTTTTCAATCAGCTTTTGAGCAATCTTTTGGTTGATGATACGAGGTATTTGGTGATTTTTCTTGACGAGAGAGGTTTCAGCGACCATCATTTTAGAGCACTGATAGCACTTAAAACGGCGTTTTCTAAGGAGGATTCTAGTAGGCATACCAGTCGTTTCAAGGTAAGGAATTTTCGACGGTTTTTGAAAGTCATATTTCTTCATTTGACTTCCGCAATCAGGGCAAGATGGGGCTTCATAATCCAGTTTAGCGATGATTTCCTTGTGTGTATCCCTATTGATGATATCCATAAATTGGATATTTGGGTCTTTAATATCGAGTAGTTTTGTGATAAAATGTAATTGTTCCATATGAATCTTTCTAATGAGTTGTTTGGTCGCTTTTCATTATAGATCTTATGGGACTTTTTTTCTACAACAAAATAGGCTCCATAATATCTATAGGGGATTTACCCACTACAAATATTATAGAGCCTATTTTTCGATAGTGAGGCGAGGACTTACCTAGCCTTTCCGCCGTGATGGAAACACCTGAAATCGAATGGTTTCAGGTGTTCGGAAACTTTGAGACATTAGGCTCAAAGTTTAGGTATGGAATTTCGAAGAAAGTCGCTACCGTCCGTAATCACTTAAGGAAAGACTCAAAAAACATTGTCTTCAACTACAAAATCCGTTTGGTTGCCCAAGCGGATTTTGTGCTTTATTTTGAAACTTCTTTTGCAAGAACAAAGTTTCCAAGAGTAGCAGAACCATTTCCTGCGACTGCTGGAGTGACGATGTAATCACGCACATCTGGCACTGGTAGGTAGCCATTAAGAAGAGATGTAAATTTCTCACGGACACGGTCCAGCATATGTTGTTGAGCCATGACCCCTCCACCAAAGACAATCACGTCTGGGCGGAAAGTCACTGTCGCATTGACCGCAGCTTGAGCGATATAGTAGGCTTGAACATCCCAAACAGGGTTGTTGAGTTCAATGTTTTCCCCACGAACACCTGTACGAGCTTCCAAACTTGGACCAGCTGCATAGCCTTCCAGACATCCCTTATGGAAAGGACAAACACCGTTGAATTCTTTGTCAATATCCATTGGGTGTCTAGCAACATAGTAGTGACCCATTTCAGGGTGACCCACACCACCGATAAACTCACCACGTTGGATAACACCTGCACCGATACCTGTACCGATTGTGTAGTAAACCAAGTTTTCGATACGACCACCAGCATTGTTACGGGCAACCACTTCACCGTAAGCAGAGCTGTTTACGTCTGTTGTGAAGTACATTGGCACGTTTAGGGCACGACGAAGGGCACCAAGCAAGTCCACATTTGCCCAGTGAGGTTTTGGAGTTGTTGTGATAAAGCCATAAGTTTTTGAGTTTTTGTCAATATCAATCGGACCAAATGAACCAACTGCAAGACCAGCAAGATTATCGAATTTTGAGAAGAACTCGATGGTTTTATCGATTGTTTCGATTGGAGTTGTTGTTGGAAATTGTGTTTTTTCTACAACGTTAAAGTTTTCATCACCGACAGCACAGACAAACTTTGTACCGCCCGCTTCCAAGCTTCCATATAATTTTGTCATGATAAACCTCTTGTTTTTATTTTCTTTATTATAGCATATTTCGAAAGTCTAAATTTCTCTATTTTTTAGATTTTCCTCTGTAAATCTTACCATTCAAGCAAAAACGAACAAACATGTCATTTGTTCGTTTTCACATTAGAGAGGATTGATTAAATTTTCACTTCAATAACGGCATCCCCCTTCGCAACTGAACCTGTTGCGACTGGAGCTACTGAAGCGTAGTCAGCTGTATTTGTAACGATAACCATTGTTGTATCATCAAGTCCAGCTGCAGCGATTTTGTTTGAGTCAAATGTTCCAAGAACATCGCCCGCTTTAACCTTGTCACCTTGAGCAACTTTCGCTTCAAAACCTTCACCATTCATAGATACAGTGTCAATACCAACGTGGATCAAAACTTCAGCACCATCAGTTGTTTTCAAACCAAAAGCGTGCCCTGTTGGAAATGTGATTGAAACTTCAGCATCAGCTGGTGCATAAACCACACCTTGACTTGGTTTCACAGCGATACCTTGTCCCATAGCTCCACTTGAGAAGACTGGGTCATTGACATCAGCAAGAGCGACAACATCACCGACGATAGGAGTTACAAGTGTTTCATTTTGAAGAGCTGCTGGAATGTTGCCAGTTGTTTCTTCTTGAACCAAACGTTCTGTCGCCGCTTCAGTAGCAACTTCTTTTTCATCCTCATAACCAAACATGTAAGTAAGGGCAAAACCAAGTGCAAATGATACAGCTACCATAAGAAGGTATTGGGCAAGTTGTCCGTTACCAACATAAAGCATTGTACCAGGGATGATGGTGATACCACTACCATTACCAGCAAGTCCAAGGATAGAAGCCAATCCACCACCGATTGCACCAGCAATCAATGAGAGGAAGAATGGTTTACGGAAGCGCAAGTTCACCCCGAAGATAGCAGGCTCTGTAATACCGAGGAAGGCAGAAAGAGCAGCTGGGAAAGCAAGTGTTTTCAGTTTTGGATTTTTAGTTTTAACACCAACCGCAACAGTCGCAGCACCTTGAGCTGTCATAGCCGCAGTGATGATCGCGTTGAATGGGTTAGCATGGTCAGCAGCAAGCAATTGCACTTCAAGCAAGTTGAAGATGTGGTGCACACCTGACACGACAATCAATTGGTGAACCCCACCAATCAAGAAACCACCAAGACCAAATGGCAAGCCAAGAATTGCTTTTGTACCAATAAGGATGTAGTTTTCAACAACGTGGAAGACTGGTCCGATAACAAAGAGTCCAAGGATAGACATGACCAAAAGTGTCACGAATGGTGTTACCAAGAGGTCAATGACATCTGGAACAACCTTGCGGACAGCTTTTTCAAATTTAGCTCCGACAACCCCGATGATGAAGGCTGGAAGAACAGAACCTTGCAAACCAACAACAGGGATGAAACCAAAGAAGTTCATAGCTGTTACTTCACCACCTGAAGCGACTGCCCAAGCGTTTGGAAGTGAGCCAGAAACAAGCATCATACCAAGAACGATACCAACGGCAGGATTTCCACCAAATACACGGAAGGTTGACCACACAACCAAACCTGGCAAGATGATGAAGGCTGTATCTGTCAAGATTTGAGTGTAAGTTGCAAAGTCACCTGGAAGTGGCATTTCAAGAGCGTTGAAAAGACCACGCACACCCATAAAGAGACCTGTCGCTACGATAACTGGGATGATTGGAACGAAAACGTCACCAAAAGTACGGATAGCACGTTGGAACCAGTTCCCTTGTTTAGCAGCTTCTGCTTTCATGTCATCTTTAGATGATGTTGGCAAACCAAGTGCAACAACTTCATCGTACATTTTGTTAACTGTACCTGTACCAAAGATGATTTGGTATTGACCTGAGTTAAAGAAAGCACCTTGAACTTTTTCCAAGTTCTCAATCACTTCTTTATTGATTTTTCCTTCATCTTTGACCATGACACGTAGACGAGTCGCACAGTGGGCAACACTGTTGACATTTTCACGTCCGCCCAAGGCATCGATGACTTTTTTTGCAATTTCCTGATTGTTCATTTGCAAAAATCTCCTTATATAAAATTTTGTTCTTGTTTGAAAGCGATTTTATTCGCCCTACGACTATTATTTTATCATGTTTTAGAAATATGTCAAGCGTTTTGCAGAAAAAATATTCTATCCATTTAGTGGACACGCTTTAGTTTGATTGTTTTTGACTGTTTTATCAGGTATTCCTTGAAAAAATAAGTTTGAAACCTTGGTTAAAAGGGTTTCGTTTCATTATCTTTCATGTTTTCGTGAAAATTTGATTGATTTCCTGCATTTATTTTATGACAAACGTTTGACAGTTTTTTCTCTTTTTTAACATAAAAGTCTTGCTTTTTTTTCCGAAAACGGTTACTATTAAAAGTGATAAGATTTTTGGAGGAATGAAAGAATGGAATGGACAACTGAGCGTCGTTACAGACTTTATCAAGATTGGACGCAAGAAGAAATTAAGAATATTAAGGAAAATATGGCACAATCTCCATGGCATACTCATTACCATGTTGAGCCAAAAACAGGACTCCTAAACGACCCAAATGGCTTTTCTTACTTTGATGGAAAGTGGATTGTTTTTTATCAGAACTTTCCTTTCGGTGCCGCCCACGGTTTGAAATCTTGGGTGCAATTGGAAAGTGAGGACTTAGTTCACTTCACGGAAACTGGTGTCAAAATTTTGCCTGATACTCCATTAGATAGCCACGGTGCCTACTCTGGTTCTGCCATGCAGTTTGGCGATAACTTATTCCTATTCTATACAGGAAATGTTCGCGACGAAAACTGGATCCGTCACCCATACCAGATTGGGGCTTTGATGGATAAGGATGGCAAGATTACGAAGATTGACAAGATCTTGATCGATCAGCCTACAGACTCTACCGACCACTTCCGCGATCCGCAAATTTTTAACTTTAAGGGGCAATACTATGCTATCGTCGGTGGACAGGACTTGGAGAAAAAAGGCTTCGTCCGTCTCTACAAAGCTATTGACAACGACTACACAAACTGGCAAGCTGTTGGCGACCTTGACTTTGCTAACGACCGCACTGCCTACATGATGGAATGTCCAAATCTGGTCTTTGTAGGCGAGCAACCTGTCCTTCTCTACTGTCCACAAGGATTAGATAAGGATGTTCTAGATTACGACAATATCTATCCAAATATGTATAAAATCGGAGCTTCCTTTGACCCTGAAAATGCCAAAATGGTAGATGTGTCTCAACTTCAAAACATGGATTATGGTTTTGAAGCCTATGCAACTCAAGCCTTCAACGCTCCTGATGGACGTGCTCTAGCAGTTAGCTGGCTTGGTTTACCAGATGTTTCTTATCCATCTGACCGTTTTGACCATCAAGGAACCTTCTCTTTGGTCAAAGAACTGACTATCAAAGACGGTAAACTCTACCAATACCCAGTCTCAGCGATCAAGGACCTTCGTGCGTCTGAAGAAGCCTTCTCAAACCGTGCTCAAACAAAGAACACCTATGAACTTGAACTCAACTTGGAAGCCAATAGTCAGAGCAAGATTGTCTTACTTGCTGACAAAGAAGGCAAGGGACTTTCAATCAACTTTGACCTTGTAAATGGTCAAGTAACAGTGGATCGTAGCCAGGCTGGTGAACAGTACGCCCAAGAATTTGGGACAACTCGTTCTTGCCCAATCGATAACCAGGCTACTACTGCTACAATCTTCATCGATAACTCTGTCTTTGAAATTTTCATCAATAAAGGAGAAAAAGTATTTTCTGGTCGTGTCTTCCCACATGCAGACCAAAATGGGATCCTGATCAAATCTGGAAACCCAACTGGAACTTACTATGAATTAGATTATGGTCGCAAAACTAACTGATGTCGCCAAACTTGCAGGCGTCAGCCCAACTACCGTTTCTCGGGTTATCAATAAAAAAGGGTATTTATCTGAAAAAACCATTCAAAAGGTTAATGAAGCCATGCGGGAATTGGGCTATAAACCCAACAACCTAGCTCGTAGTCTGCAAGGAAAATCGGCTAAGTTAATCGGCTTGATTTTCCCCAATATTTCCAACGTTTTCTATGCAGAATTGATTGATAAATTGGAACACCAACTCTTCAAAAATGGGTACAAGACCATCATCTGCAACAGTGAGCACGATTCTGAAAAGGAACGTGAATACATCGAAATGTTGGAAGCCAATCAGGTGGACGGCATCATTTCGGGTAGTCACAACTTGGGAATCGAAGACTACAATCGTGTGACGGCGCCGATTATTTCCTTTGACCGAAATCTGTCACCAGACATTCCAGTCGTCTCCTCTGACAACTATGCTGGTGGAGTTCTCGCAGCCCAGACCTTAGTCAAGACAGGTGCCCAGTCTATCATCATGATTACAGGGAATGACAATTCTAATTCGCCAACTGGACTACGTCACGCTGGCTTTGCATCTGTTCTCCCCAAAGCACCTATTATCAATGTTTCCAGTGACTTTTCTCCCGTCAGAAAAGAAATGGAAATCAAGAATATCTTGACTCGACAAAGACCAGAGGCCATTTTTGCTTCAGATGACTTAACAGCTATTCTGGTCATTAAAATCGCTCAAGAACTGGGCATTTCTGTCCCAGAAGAGCTCAAGGTCATCGGATACGATGGGACCTACTTTATCGAAAATTACTATCCTCATTTGACGACTGTGAAGCAACCTTTGGAAGAGATTGCCTGCCTCACTGTTGATCTTCTCTTGCAAAAGATTGAAGGCAAGGAAGTTGCGACAACTGGTTACTTTTTACCAGTTACACTATTACCAGGAAAAAGTATTTAAGCACAAGAAAACTCAGACCAATTCGTCTGAGTTTTTTATGATCTTAAGTTTTCTAAATAACGATGGGCTGTCTCGAGATTAAAGGTTTTATCTGCGATGAGGAGCTCGACTAGGGGAACTACCTCGGATTCACTAGCTCCTGCTAGGAGAGCTAAGGATTTAGCCTGCAATTTCATGTGACCTTGCTGGATTCCTGTACTCACCAAGGCTTTGAGGGCCGCAAAGTTTTGGGCAAGTCCGATAGACACGATAAGCTGGGCTAATTCTTTAGCAGAAGGATTTCCCAGTAATTCATGACTGAGGGCTACACGAGGGTTGAGACCGATAGAGCCACCCTTGGTCGCCACAGGCATGGGCAGAGTCATCTCACCGACCAATTCTTCTCTTTCAAAGTCCAGCGTCCATTGACTAAGACCTTGGTAATGTCCATCTCGACCGGCAAAGGCATGAGCCCCGGCTTCGATGGCACGCCAGTCATTACCAGTGGCAATCAAAATCGCATCAATACCATTAAAAATTCCTTTATTATGAGTAGTAGCTCGGTAAGGATCAGCCTGCGCAAACTGACTAGCCAAAGCTATTTTCTCCGCAATCTCTCGTCCTTGATCTTTTTGGCGGCTCAAGTAACGAAAAGCGATACGACAACTTGCAGTCACCAGAGAATCGGTCGCGTAGTTGGACAGGATTCCCATAAGACTTTGCCCCTGACTGAGTTCTTCTAAGACTGGTTTCAAGGCTTCCAGCATGGTGTTGAGCATATTAGCACCCATGGCTTCCTGGGTATCGACATGGAGATAAACAACGAGAAAGTCTGTTTCGCCTTTTATCTGCTCTATATGCAAATCACGCGCCCCACCTCCACGTTTAACGATAGAAGGATAAGCTTGATTGGCAAGTTCCAAGAGTTCTACTTTCTTGCTGACAATCTGCACTTGCGCTAAATCTGGATCAGCAACTTGATAAAGGGCTACCTGCCCAATCATTTGGCGCTCATGGACTTGCGCAGTAAAACCGCCTGCACGCTTGATGATTTTGCTGGCATAGCTGGCCGCAGCAACCACAGACGGTTCTTCTGTCACATAGGGAACTGTGTATTCCTGACCGTTAACAAGAACCTCTGGGACCAGCGAATAAGGCAGAGAAAAAGTTCCCACTACATTCTCACTCAGCTGGTCTGCCACAGTCACACTCATCTGTTCATTCTGCTCCAAACTCTCTTGTCTCTCAGGACTAAGGAGCGCCTGAGCTTTTAACAGCTCGAGGCGCTCTTGGTATGATTTTTTAGAAAATCCATTCCAACTTATCTTCATTATTTTTCAACCTTGCTATAACGGCGTTGGTGGTCAACAATTTCAACCAAGGCAAAATCTTGATTTTCATAGCCAGCAAACTGGGCAGAATTTGTTTCATCTAAGTCTACTTCCTCAAAGAAGACTTTTTCATAGTCAGCAACAGACAGGGCAGTTCGTTGGTTGAGTTTGTTCAAACGGTCTTTATCCAGATAAGCTTCATATCCTTCAACCAATTCACCACTAAAGAACTCAGCTACGGCCCCACTTCCGTAACTATAAAGGGCGATTTTATCCCCAGCCTTCAAGCTATCTGTATTTTCCAAGAGAGACAAGAGTCCGAGGAAAAGGGAACCTGTATAGATATTCCCCACCTTTTGACTGTAGAGAATAGACTGGTCAAAATGGTTTTGCAAGAGGTCTTTTTTCTCTTGAGGCAAGTTCTTATCCATGATTTTTTTCAAGCCTTTTAGCGCTAATTTAGGATAAGGCAAGTGGAAGCAAACAGCTGCAAAATCATCCAAAGTAAGCTGGTAGCGTTTTTGGTATTCAAGCCAAGTCGTTTTCAAACTATCCAAGTATTGTTGGGTAGAATAGACACCATTTACATAAGGCGTTGTAGAGTAATTTGGACGCCAGAAATCCATGATATCACGGGTCTGAGCCACATTGTCATTATTAAAGGCCATAATGCGTGGATTTTGTGTAATCAACATGGCAACACTTCCAGCACCCTGAGTGGGTTCTCCTGGAGTTTCAATACCGTACTTGGCAATATCACTGGCAATGACCAAGACCTTGGACTCTGGAGAATTTTCCACATGCAATTTGGCATAATGGAGGGCAGCTGTCGCCCCATAGCAGGCTTCTTTAATCTCGAAACTACGAGCAAAAGGCTGGATGCCCAGCAAACCATGCACAAAGACGGCCGCAGCTTTACTCTGGTCAATTCCTGACTCAGTCGCCACAATGACCATATCGATTTCTTGTCTTTCTTGCTCAGTTAAAATAGAGTCACTTGCACTGGCCGCCAAGGTCACGATATCCTCAGTTAGGGGCGCAATACTCAATTCCTCGAGCAAGAGTCCTTTGCTTAATTTTTCAGGGTCAATTCCCCTCGCTTCTGCTAAGTCTTGTAATTTCAAGACATATTGACTGGTCGCAAAACCAATCTTATCAATACCGATTGTCATATTTACCTCTGTTTTATCATTCATTGTAAAAAATCGTTCTATACTATTTTATCACAAATGGCAGTAAAAGAGAGAAAAAAGACTTGATTCACCAAATCAAGTCGCTTAGTATTCTAACCATTATGCTGTTTTCGTAAGTGAGAATAAAGTCTGAGAATCACTGTTCCGCTAGCCATTCCAATAGAAATCACCAGAGCCAACATAACAACCAAGGTTGCACTAGCAATGGCATGACTGTAATCTCCCGTCACAAAAAAGGCAGTTGTTCGATAAGAAAGATAACCCGGAACCAGAGGTGCTAAGATGGCCAAGATAAAGACCACAGCAGGTGTCTTATAAAGAATACTTAAAATCTGGCTGACACAAGAACCGATAATGGCTGCAATAAAAGTAGCCACAATAACATTGGTCGGTTCCTTGAGCAAGAGATAAATCAGCCAGACAGCCATGCCCAAAATTCCTCCTGGTAAGAGCATGGACCGCTGAACATTGAGTACGATTAGAAAGGTAATAATAGCAAGAAGACTTGCCACAGCTTGTAATAAAAAGGTTGTTAGTGTCATATTAGTTCATCAATACTAAGGCGACAGAAGTTCCTGCCCCTAAAGCAAGGGTAATGAGTAGAGATTCAAACATCTTACTCATACCAGAGTTTATGTGGTTGGTCATAATATCACGAACCGCATTAGTCAAGGCAATCCCTGGTACAAAAGGCATGACCGCACCAGCTATAATCAAATCTGCCGTTGAAGGAAAGCCTGTGTAGCGAGCCCAAAACTGGGCAATCATCCCAAAGACAAAGGCTCCAGCAAAGGCTGTCACAAAGGGAATTCGGATAAACTTCTCCACATAGAGGGAAAAGGCAAAACCAAATAAGGTCGCCACTCCTGCCCCAAGTGCGTCGTAGATGTTTCCACTAAACATAACCGAAAAGAAAGGAGCACTAAAGGTCGCAGCCAAAGTTACCTGCAACTTAGTATAAGGAAGGGGCTGGGCTTGCAAGGCCTTCAATTGCTTGAAGGCTGTTTCTAAATCAAGATTTCCTCCTACCAACTGACGAGAAATCTGGTTCACATCGCAGACTTTTTCGATGTTATAAGAAGAGGAGGTCACGCGCTTCATGCGCGAAATATTGGTATTTTCAATAGAGAAAAAAATAGCGGCAGGCATGGCAAGAACATTGCAATCCACAATCCCCTGCGAATGCGCGATTCGAATCATGGTATCTTCTACACGATGGATTTCTGAACCACTTTTGAGAAGAATGGTTCCTGCTAGCATAATCACATCAATAACGGCATTTAATTCTTTTGATTCTTCCATGCTTGCCTCCTTTTATCAACTCCTTCTATTCTATCACAAATCTGGACTCAAAAAAAATCTTTGCCATGAAATCATGACAAAGATTCGTTTAATCACGAGAATTTTCGTGGTTGCCTTCACTACTTGATTGAGTAGGAGCAGGTGCATTCCCTCGTTGATTTCCTTGTTGGTTTCCCTGACTTGGTGTCGTAGTAGAACCTTGGTTTCCACGTTGGGATGGTGCTGATGATGACGTTGACGGTGGTGTTTTTGGCTTGTAAATTGAAATCTTGACACGCGTCTTAGTCAAATCAACCTTTTCACCTGCTTTTGGACTCTGTTCAACGACTGTACCCTCAGCAGTTCCATCAGGAGCTGTCGACACTTCTACAACTTCAATATTGGCTTCCTTAATCCCAACAATTTGAACAAGATTATTTTTAGTAAATTCAAGACTAGATCCTTTATAACTTGGCATAGAAACGCTGGTTACTTTCTTAGCAACGGTTAAGGTAATCGTTGAGGCCTTGCTCAAATCATAGGTTGTTCCAGCAGCTGGACTCTGTCTGAGAACAGTTCCTGCTTCACTCTCACTTGATTCCTCTTCTTCAATCTTGATGAGATTTTCAGGAACCTTCTTCTGCTTGAGTTCTGCTATAACATCTGTCGATTTACGGCCGATATAGTTACTCAATTGGAAAGATTGCTTGCCTGATGAGACAACCAAATTGATTTTCGAACCTTCTTTTCGAGTCTTTCCAGCTTCAGGATCTGTACGGATAATCCGCCCTTCTTCCACCTTTTCACTAGCCTCTGATTTCTCCTCGCCAATCTCAAAATTGGCTTTCTTGAGCGTTTCCTTGGCTTCCGCAACTGTCTGACCTGCCACATCTGGAATGGCAATGGTTGCAGGAGTTCTGGATAATATCCAAATCAGAGAGGCTGCCACTAATACAATGCTGGCCAACAAAATCATATAACGAACTCTAAATTTCCGTTTCTTAACAGGCTTGCTTGCGTAATTGTCTTCTGAAACCTGCTGACTCGGCTTCGCAGCCTGTGGCTTCGGACTTTGTGTTTGCACCTTAGGAATCGAGGTCAAGGTACTCTGGGATACCTTTGGTAGAGTCTTGGTGTCCGCCTTAGTAGTATCATTAAATACCAGTTTAGGCTCATTGCGACGATTATAAGACAAGCTACTAGACAAGTCCACATACATCTCTGCAACTGACTGATAACGATCTGTCAATTTCTTGGCAGTTGCCTTGATGACAACATTCTCCAAAGCCTGAGGCACAGATGGATTCTCATCAATAACTGACGGTAGTGGTTTCTGGAAATGCTGGAGAGCAATGGTCACCGCACTATCCCCGTCATAAGGGATATGGCCTGTCAGCATCTCATAGAAAATAATCCCCATGGCATAGATATCACTCTGTACAGTCGCCTTAGAACCACGCGCCTGCTCTGGTGACAAGTAATGAACTGAACCCAGCATAGAGTTAGTCTGGGTCAGACTCGTCTCAGCAAAGGCTACCGCAATCCCAAAGTCTGTGACCTTGGCAGTCCCATCTGGTGTCAAGAGGATATTTTGAGGTTTCAAGTCCCTATGGACAATTCCTCTGGTATGGGCCAAACGCATGGCTAGGAGGATTTGTCCCATGATACGGACGGCTTCTTCATTAGAAAGAGGATAGTGTTCCTTAATATAGCGTTTAAGGTCTAGTCCAGCAACATACTCCATTGCAAGATACTGTTGACCGTCTTCCTCACCAATATCTGTTATCCGAACGATATGAGGATGGTCTAGATCTGCCATAGCTCTCGCTTCACGCTGAAAACGAGCTACAGCTATCGGGTCCGTCTGGTAGTTGGTCCTCAGGACCTTCACTGCCACTTCTTCTCCGTCTAGAATTAAATCCTTGGCCAAATAGACATCTGCCATGCCTCCTCGGCCAATCTGTTTCACAATCCGATAGCGTCCGGCAAAAATCTTGCCGATTTGGATCATTCTGCATCCTCCTCGTTCATAGAAACAAGGGCAACCGTAATGTTGTCTAAACCTCCTGCATTGTTAGCAAAACGTACGAGCGTCGCTGTTTTATCTGCCAAAGGAATATCACTGGTTACAATATCACAAATCTCACTGCCTGAAATCATGTTAGTCAAACCATCACTATTGAGCAAGAGATAGTCACCTGGCTCAAGGGTAATCATTCCAAAATCAGGTTGAACTTCATCTTTTTGACCGATTGACTGGGTAATAATATTTTTCTGTGGATGGCTAGCTGCTTCTTCTGGCGTCAATTGACCTGCCTTGAGTAATTCATTGACCAAAGAATGGTCGCTCGTCAACTGGTGGTACTCTTCTCCACGAATCAAACCGATACGAGAATCTCCAATATGAGCATAGATAGCCTGATTGCCAATAATAGCAACAGCTTCTAGAGTTGTTCCCATTCCTTTATAGGCATCATCTTGTCCAAGTTGATGAATCTTTTGATTTTCAATCTCTAGGTAATTGGCGAACCATTCACGCACTTCATTGACTGTATCGATCTGGGTATCAACCCAAGCTATACCTAGGTCTGTTACCGCCATTTCACTAGCGATATTCCCTGCGCGATGACCTCCCATCCCATCAGCTAAAATAATCATAGTACGTCCAGCTCTATTGACATAGTGGTTGACATAGTCTTGATTATTTGTTCGTTTCTGACCAACATCTGTTAATAATGAAATTTCCATGTGTCAGTTCCTTCCTAATCCGATATCTTGCGAAATTGACTGATGAAGAATCCATCACTTCCATACAATTCAGGTGTAATGAGGATACAGCCGTCTTTCATGATATCCTTACATTCATGTTCTAGTTTTACCTGCTCGAACTCAGGATGACTTTCTAAAAACGCCTCAACGACTTGAAAATTCTCCTCTGAGACAATAGTACAGGTACTATAAGTTATTATACCACCTTTGCGTAGTGTTTGACAAACACTACCTAATATTTCTAGCTGAATTTCCTGTAAGGACGCGAAATCTGCCGTTTCTTTATTGTATTTGATATCTGGTTTTCGGCGCAGAAGACCGATTCCTGAACAGGGAGCATCCACCAAAATCTTATCAAATGAATCCTGACCAAAAAACTCATGCACCTTTCTGGCATCCAATTTTTGCTTTTGAACCCGATCTGCAATTCCTAAACGTTGAGCATTTTCTTGGATTAAGTCCAACTTGTGATCGTACAAGTCCAGAGCAGTAACCTGACCTGTCGTAAGATAAGAGGCTATATGGGCTGTTTTCCCACCCGGAGCCGCACAGGCATCTAGAACCTGCTCATCACCTTGTAAATCAAGCGTCGGAGCAACCAGCTGACTAGACTCGTCTTGAATGGTAATAGCTCCCTCCGCAAACAAATCATGGCCTGCAAAGTGCCCCTGCTCCTTAACCAGACCAAAAGGAGACAAGGATGAATCACTGGCCTCCAACAAGGTTTGTATTTCCTCTTTTCGGCTTAAATCAGTCACACGAATGCTGGCCTTGTTACGCACCAAAAGACTTTCAAAAATAGCTTGCGCTCGCTCTTCGCCGTATTCTTCCTTGAGCTTAGCAACTAGCCAAACTGGGAGAGAATAGGCAATAGAATCACGCTTGTTTTTTCGTTTGATGCTGGTGATATCTGGCCAGCCTTCACGTAGAATACGACGAAGGACGGCGTTGACCAATTTTTCACTGCCTTTTTTACGGACTTTGGCCAATTCTACTGCTTCATTGACCACAGCATGGTCTGGAATCTTGTCCAAATAGCGGAGTTGGTAGACACTCATGAGAAGAAGGACATAAAGCCAACTGTCTAACTGGTCTCTGTCTTCGATAAAGTGGGATAGGTACCATTCCAGAGTCAGTTTACGGGCTACCGTTCCATAGACCAGCTCGGTCACCAAGCCCTTGTCTGCTGTAGAAAGTTGACTTCCCTTGAGATGCTTATTTAAGGCGATATTTGAGTATGCTTGAGTGATAAAAACATCCTCTAATACTGCTAGGGCTAAACTTCTAGCCGTTTCTACTTTAGTCACCAAATCGTTCTCCTACAGTCAATGTACGTCCAACACCATTGAGGAAGGAAGCAATATCCATCTTAGGCTTACCAGCTGGCTGCACTTGTTTGAGAGACAAAGCTCCTTCTGCCGTTGCGACAATCAATTCTTTCTTGCCAATAGAGAGGATCTCACCTGGATTTCCCTGACCTTCTACAGCTAGAGCTTCATAAATCTTAAAGCGGTCGCCCTTAAGGAAAGTATGGGCAACAGGCCAGGGGTTCATGCCACGGATCTGGTTAAAGAGTTGACGATTGGTTTTATTCCAGTCCAATTTTTCTTCCTCTGGCTGGATATTTGGCGAGAAGGTAACCTGACTTGGATCCTGCGGTTCAGGTTTGATTTCCCCAGCAATATAAGCCGGCAAAGTGTCCAAAAGCAAATCACGACCAACTAGCGCCAATTTTTCAAACAAGGTGCCGACATTGTCCTCATCTGTGATCGGAATACTACGACGAGAAATCATATCCCCCGCATCCATTTCCTTAACCATTTCCATAATGGTCACACCAGCTTCCTCATCCCCTTGAATCAAGGCATAATGGATAGGCGCACCACCACGGTGTTTAGGAAGAAGAGAGGCATGAACGTTGACCGCAAAGTCCATGCTATCAAGGAGTTTACTTGGGAGAAACTGCCCAAATGCAGCAGTGATAATCCCAGTCGCTCCCAAATTCATAATCGCTTCCATCTCTGGACTTCCAGATAATTTTTCAGGTTGGTAGATAGGAAGACCTGCTTCCTTGGCAGCCTGCTTGACTGGTGTTTCTTGGATAACTTTTTTACGACCAACAGCACGGTCTGGCTGGGTTACAACGGCTAGAATTTCGTAACGGTCATCTGTCAAAAGTCCTTTTAAGACTGTTGCTGAAAAGTCGGGTGTCCCCATAAAGATTAGTTTTGTCATATCTTCTCCTTCTTATAAAAATTGCTGTGGCTCATGGTCAATGCTAAGACGGAGCTCACTATTTTCCCGTTCTTGAGTCAAGGCCAGAACCTGATTGAGGGTCGGCCCCAGCTCATCTTCTAAACGGTATTTAATTAAAATCTGGTAATGATAGAGGTTGTGGGTACGAGCAATCGGTTTTTGCGTCGGCCCGAGAATGTGACTGGTTTCAGACAAACCTGACCGCAAAATATTCATAACTTCATAGGCACGTTTGACCACCTCTTCTTCTTTCTTGTGAGAAAGGGTAATGCCAATGGTGAAATAGTAAGGTGGATAGCCAAGTTGTCGTCTAATTCCCATTTCATAGGCATAAAAACCTTCGTAATCCTGATCCTTGGCAAATCGAATAGCATAGTGTTGCGGATTGTAGGACTGGATCAAGACCTGACCAGCTTTTTCAGCCCGACCTGCCCGACCTGCCACCTGAGTCAAGAGCTGGAAGGTTCTCTCAGAAGAACGGAAATCAGGCAAATTCAAGGCCGTATCCGCATTAAGAACTCCTACTAGGGTCACATTGGGAAAATCCAAACCCTTGGCAATCATCTGAGTGCCAAGCAAGATATCCGCCTCTCCTCGTCCAAACTGGTCAAGTAAAGCTTGATGACTGCCTTTCTTACGGGTCGTATCCACATCCATCCGTAGAATACGTGCCTGAGGAAAAAGCTCTGCCAGCTCGTCATAAGCCTTCTGAGTTCCCGTCCCGTAGTAGCGAATGCTGCGGCTCTTACAGTTAGGACAAACCTGAGGAATGTCCTTTGAAAAACCACAATAATGGCAGTTCATGGTCTTGGTATCCATGTGCAAGGTCAGAGAAATGTCACAGTTGGGACAAGTATCCACCGTTCCACACTCCCGACACATGACAAAGCTAGAATAACCACGGCGATTGAGCATGAGAACCACCTGCTCTTTTTTATCCAGACGGTCTTGAATCGCTTCTAGCAAAGGGGGCGTAAAGTTTGACGTCTCATTTTGTCCGATATAGTCCCGAAAATCAATCACTTGAACCTCAGGAATCGTAGCTAGAGGATTGGCACGTTGGGTCAGACGTAAGTGTTGATAAACGCCTTTTCCAGCCCTCGCACGGCTTTCTAAGCTCGGTGTCGCGGACCCGAGGACCAGAGCCGCTTGATTATACTGGGCCCGTAAAATAGCCACCTCTCTGGCATGGTAACGGGGATTGCTGTCCTGCTTATAAGTCGCTTCATGCTCCTCATCGATAATCATAACACCTAGATTTTTCAGCGGAGCAAAGATGGCCGATCTAGCACCAACAACAACTTGAGCGTCTCCACGCTCGACCTTGCGCCATTCGTCATACTTTTCACCATTAGACAATCCTGAGTGAAGAATGGCCACCTTGTCCCCAAAACGAGCGATAAAACGCTCCGTCATCTGAGGAGTCAAGGAAATTTCAGGCACTAGCAAAATAGCTGTCTTACCCTTGTCCAAGGCTCCTTGGATAATCTGCAAGTAAACCTCGGTCTTCCCACTTCCTGTAATCCCTTGAAGGAGGAAGGGAGGCTGATGACTGCCAATCGCACTCACAACCGCATCACGCGCCTGTCTTTGCTCTGGATTTAACTCCAAAGGCTGACTTGCTTCAATTCCTTCAAAATAAGCAGCCGAGCGTTGGACTTCCTTTTGGACTATGGTAACAGCACCTTGTTCGACAAAGAAGTTGACTTGCTCCCGCGAGTAGGACTCTAACAAACTAGCCAAGGAAGCACTCTCAGGATGAGACAGCAAATAATCTCTCAATTCCAACTTTTTCTTGGCGCGCGCAGAAATCTCGACACCTTCTAATCGAGCAAGATTCACCTCATACCAAGACTGGGTCTTGACCTTCTTTTGATCGACCGCCTGATATTCCAGACCAAGCAGACCTTTTCTAGTCAAACGCATCATTTCAGCTTGCTTACCTAAATCTAGAGAAGAAAAGGCAAGCGAATCTTCTGAACCAAACAGACGATCTCGGTCTTCCTGACTCAGACCTTCCTTAGGATAGAGAATTTTGTCATAGCTGGAGTTCAGAAACCCTGGTAACATAGCCTTGAGGATGGAGATCTTGTAGGAGAAGACAGATTTACGTAACTCCTCAGCCAGCCAGAGTTGTTCTTGCGTGAGAACAGGAGAAAAATCCAGTACCTCGGCAATATCTTTTAAATCTTGACTTACCCCTTCTTCATCCACTTGAGACTCCAAACCAAGAACAATCCCTTGAATCAGGCGATTGCCCTTACCAAAAGGCACATGAACCCGCATCCCAACTTCCAGCATTCCCTCAAATTCCTCAGGAATCCTATAACTATAGGGCTGGTCCGTCTGCATCAAGGGCACATCTACAATAATCTTGGCTATGGCCATCTTCTCACCTCCTCCTTGTCAGTACATTCTTGCAATAGAAAAAATAAGATTGAGTCCCCCCAACCTTAAATTTTTTCACCATCTTCTTTTTCTTTAGCGATTTGCTCTTTGATTTTCTTTTCTTCTTCTTCTTTGCGGCGTTTTTCTTCTTCGATACGGCGACGCACTGCTTCACGTTTTCCTTCTGGATCTGGGTGAATTGTAACGTTTCCTGATTCGATTTCTTCTAAAGCGCGAAGAGTTGATTTTTCAGACTTGAAACCTTGAGTTGCTGGCGCACCTGCTTCCAATTCGTGGGCACGTTTTGCTTCCAAGATTACGAGTGAATATTTTGATGGAACCTTGTCGAGCAAGGTATCAATAGAGGGTTTTAACATCATTTGCTTGTACCTATTTTCTATATTTTATCGGGTAGTTGGAGATTTTGGTAACATCTCCTGATAGTGACCAATGACACGGTCCACTCGGAAGTGCTCTGCTTCGATCACACGTTTGACACGCTCAGCAGCTAGGGGCACCTGATCGTTGACAATCGCATAATCATACTCACGCATGAGGGCAATTTCTTCCTTGGCCTTTTCGATTCGTTGGGCAATCACTTCTGCACTATCTGTTCCACGACCTACCAAACGATCTTGCAATTCATCCAAATCTGGTGGTGTCAGGAAGATAAAGACAGCATCTGGAACCTTTTTCTTGACCTGAAGAGCGCCCTGAACTTCAATTTCAAGGAAAACATCGATTCCCTTGTCCAAGGTTTCATTGACATAGGTCAGAGGAGTTCCATAGTAGTTGCCGACATATTCTGCGTATTCCAACATCTGTCCTTGACGAATCAGCTCTTCAAACTCTTCACGAGTACGGAAGAAATAGTCAACACCATCCACTTCTCCAGGACGTTGTGCGCGTGTCGTCATCGATACAGAGTATTGAAATTGGTTTTCAGAACTCTCAAAAATCTCTCTTCTAACCGTTCCTTTTCCAACCCCTGAAGGACCAGAAAAAACGATTAGTAAGCCTCGGTCTGCCATTGTGTCTCCTTTTAGTCAGTCTGTAAAAATAAAATAAGATTTCCCTTCAGATAGTAGCATTTTGCACAAACTATCCTTCTACAGTCTTTCTATCTAGTGTAACAAAAAAGCAGTAATTTTTCAACTGCTCTTTCTTATTTATTTAGCATAATCTACTGCACGAAGCTCGCGAATCACGGTTACCTTGATATTTCCTGGGTAATCGAGATTGTTTTCAATTTTCTCACGAACTTTGTGAGCCAAAATTGTGACTTTGTCGTCCTTGATTTGTCCTGGATTGACCATGATACGGATCTCACGTCCTGCTTGAAGGGCAAAGCTAGTTTGCACTCCCTCAAAGCCGTTCGCAATTTCTTCCAAATCATGGAGACGCTTGATGTAGCTTTCAAGAGACTCACTACGAGCACCTGGACGAGCCGCGCTCAAGGCGTCTGCTGCAGCAACGATCACTGCAATGACACTTTCGGCTTCGACATCTCCATGGTGACTAGCAATCGTATTCACCACAACTGGGTGTTCCTTGTACTTACGGGCCAATTCCATACCGATTTCAACGTGGCTACCTTCAACCTCGCGGTCAATAGCTTTCCCGATGTCATGAAGGAATCCAGCACGACGGGCAAGAGCCGCATTTTCACCAAGTTCGCTCGCCATGATACCAGCCAACTTAGCAACCTCAATCGAATGGCGCAAAACATTTTGTCCATAAGAAGTACGGAACTGCAAACGTCCCATAATCTTCATCAAATCTGGATGAAGGTTTGGTGCACCAATCTCATAGGCAGCAGCCTCACCATATTCACGGATCTTATTGTCAATCTCTTGACGGTTTTTCTCAACCAACTCTTCGATACGAGCTGGGTGGATACGACCATCTTTGAGCAACATTTCCATAGTCATACGGGCAATCTCACGACGAATCGGGTCAAATCCTGACAAGGTCACCACTTCTGGCGTATCGTCGATAATCACATCAACCCCTGTCAAACTTTCAAAGGTGCGAATGTTACGACCTTCACGACCAATAATGCGTCCCTTCATAGTATCATCTGGCAGATGAACCGTTGAGTTTGTTGACTCCGCTACATATTCACCAGCGATACGTTGCATAGCTTGAACCAGGATATCCTTGGCCATTTTGTCAGAACGTTCCTTGACCTCTTGCTCAGCTTCACGAATACGGCTAGCAATTTCCTTGGTCAAATTTTCCTCTGTCTGAGCCAAGATAATATCTCGTGCTTCTGCCTGAGACAGGGCACCAATACGCTCTAGCTCTGCTTCTTTTTGTCTTTCGACTTCCTCTAATTGCTCTTCACGCGCATCAAGGTTTTTCGCTCTATCAGAAATACTTTGTTCTTTTTGTTCAAGTGTTTGTTCTTTACTCGTCAAATTGTCGTCTTTACGGTCAAGGCTAGTAGCTCTCTCTGTCAAACGACTTTCGATTTGTTTGAGTTCTTGACGTTCTGATTTGAATTCAGCGTCCACTTCTTCACGGTATTTTCTGGCTTCTTCTTTGGCCTCCAATAGTGCTTCTTTTTTAAGAGACTTGCTTTCACGTTTGGCTTCATTAACAAGTAAATCTGCTTCACGCTCAGCTTGTCCACGTAAATTAGTTGCTTCTTGTTCAGCATTTAAAAGCATCAACTCCGCAGCTTCCTGAGATGATTTCATCTTGGCTGAGATGCTGACATATCCAATGACTAAACCAATGATGACGGCAAAAACAGCAATCGCAAGCGACATGATTTCCATGTTTTTACCTCATTTTATTGTTATTCCGAATGACATACATTCTTTTACATTCTACCATAAAAAAGTGATTTTCACAAACCTAAAATAGAATATGTTTTGGGGAATTTAGCGTGAATTTGGAGTTTAACTCCCTGAATTTATTTGGATAATCTTTATTACTGAGAATCCGTAACGTCAGTAAAAATTTAAAAAAGCCCACCTTTCAGTAGACTTAGTAATGATCTTTGAAAGACAAGAAAGCCACGCTATCTCCATCCATCATATAAATCAAGCGATTTTCTGCGTCAATACGACGTGACCAGGCTCCTTGGTAGTCATACTTGAGTGGTTCTGGCTTACCTATTCCTGTAAATGGATCGCGTTGAATATCCTTGATTAGCATGTTGATTCTTTTTAGGGTTTTCTTATCCTGAGTTTGCCAGTAGCAATAATCTGCCCAGGCATCTTCTGTAAACTTGAGCAGCATTTCTTACTCCTCAATAACATGGACCTGAGTACTTCCAGCACGAACTTGAGTCATTCCTCGCAAAACCTTGTCTGATAACTCCTTATTTTGAGCGATTCTCAGGGTTTCTTGAATACTATCCCACTCACTCTTTGAAAGGACTACAATGTCCTCATCTGGATTTTTATTGACCACCGTCA
Organism: Streptococcus sp. 27098_8_76; assembly: GCF_041432315.1. Classification (GTDB taxonomy): domain Bacteria; phylum Bacillota; class Bacilli; order Lactobacillales; family Streptococcaceae; genus Streptococcus. The sequence goes on from NZ_JAPVZI010000003.1 coordinate 165,070, forward strand.
AAGGTTCAAACTCATCGTTTACCTTCTTCATGTAGTCTTTTAAATGATTTCGGAATGTTGAGTAAAGAACTGCTTCCATAACCATACCTCATTTTACCTCTTTTCCACTATTATACACGAAAAGAAAGAAATTGTCAGGAACTTGTACAAGATTTTCTTTTCTATCTATTTATTCGTAAAAAATCTCAAAAAGCCTACTTTGCAGTAGACTTAGTTCTTTTCTATTCTAACCGGCACTCTGCCAAAATTCTGCTCTTCTATACTTGGCTTTCCTAGTTGGTAAATCTGGTCTGCCTTTTGAGTCATGGCATCCCAGGGTTCTTTGCCAATTCGGCTGACTAGATTGACCTGCCCTTTCAGAGACTTAAGATGCTGCCTGCCTTTTTCGGTAAATCCAAGGACATGAATCCCTTCTGGCAAATCACTTTCTCTTGCCTGTACTAAGATATAGGTCAAGAGGCGTCTGACACGCGCCTTGGTGTAACGTTTGGTCGCAACCGCTTCTACCAATTCTTCCACAGACTGGGCTGTCTTGATGGCATCCTTGATGCGCACTGCCATTTCTTGATTGACCTGATAAATGGTGGTTAGTTCTGGATTTGACAAGATTTGGTATCGGAGCAAGGGAAAATAGTCATCCCAGCTCACCTTACTCGCCTGCTCAAAGGTGGCAACAGATGGCATAAAGCATTTTAAAAAATCTTGGTCCTTCTGGTGCTGACGGAGGGCTGTCGCCGAAGCAAAGTCCACATCCTTATCCACAGAATGGTAACCAGCGCCCTGACGCTGAATCGGATGTAGCTTGATGTTTCGTCCCGCAACCGCCTTGGCATAGGCCAGAGCAAGAACATGATTGGGCGTATTTCCTGAAAAATCAAGACCTGCAAACTCCTTCCACATGGCCTGGGTCTTCTGGGGATAAGAAAGAGAATCAGGAAGATTTTCCACAAATTTCTCCATCTCAGCACCTTGTTCTGTGTATAAGTCAGCGATTTTCTGGTAATCCAGAACTTCCTCCGTCCCAAATGCTAGAGTATCAATGCCTAAACAATCCAAGATATCCACAGCTCCTTGGCCAAAGAAATCTGCCGCCTGAACACTGACTAAAAAGGGCAATTCCACTACCAGATCCGCTCCATTTTCAAGCGCCATCTGAGCCCGTGTCCACTTATCCACGATAGCAGGCTCTCCACGCTGCATGAAATTCCCTGACATGGCAACGATTTTCAGCCCCTCAGCCTGATTTAGCAGGTATTTATGCCCATTATGAAAGGGATTAAACTCCGCGATAATACCTGTGATGGTCATGCTAATCTCCTACTTCTGCGCCACAAAAAACCAACGGGTGCTGGTTCCTGTAGGTTCCTTGTCCTCAAAGTCCGCATAGAGTTTGAAGGACTTGAATCCAGCCTGTTCCAGCAAAATATCATAGGTCAAGACCTCATAGGTTCGCTCCTCATGCACTTCATCGTAGCGACTAAAGGACCCATCAGCCTCCTTGACAAAGAAAGTCAACTCATGCACAATGGAGTGAGGTGCCGCATCCTCGTAGGTGTCCCAGAGCATAGCGAAATCTTCCGCATTTTCATGGTAGGAATAGCCTGGGAATACTTCATCTGTCTGATAGGTCGAATGCACATCAAAGATGAAAACTCCATCTTCATTGAGGGCATTATACACTTCCTTAAAGACGTCTCCTACCTCCACCTCATCCTGCATGTAGCAGATAGAGTCCGAATAACAAGTGACAAAGTCGTATTGACCTGCCTTGGACAAATCCAGCATATTTCCTTCAATAAAGTCAATCTTTTGTTTGGCTGAAGCAGCTCTCTTCTCAGCAATCTTCAACATATCCGCGCTCAAATCAAGTCCAGTTACATCAAAACCAGCCTGAGAAAAGCGCACAGACTGAATGCCTGTCCCACAAGCCAATTCCAAAAGCTTCTTTCTCTCCTTGGTCTTAGGCAAATGACGTAGCGAAAAATCCGTCCATTTATCGTATAAACTATCGTCCATGACCGCATCATAGACCGCCGCAAAGGTTTCATAAGTTGCCATAATCATGATACCAAGAGCCTCCATGGCAAAACACCACTCGCCCTATACCTTTCTATCAATTTCTTCTAAAATAAGCAAATAAAACCCAGTTGACTGCAACTGAGTTCGATTTTAACGCAGTAGTCTTTTCGTTTGCTTTTAGTACTAGGCAACGAATTGCAGGCATAACTAGAGTTAGGCAAAATGAGTTAACGCCGTAATAAAAGATAAAGGAAAAGACTATAAAGTTTCAGATAAATCTACTGACTCTGCCTCATGCCATAGTTTTTCTAGGTTATAGTGGGCACGCATTTCTTCTGAGAAGATATGCACTACAACAGCACCTAGGTCCAGCAAAACCCAGCCTCCCGCTGCATCGCCTTCAACATGGCTACCTTTAAAGCCTGCTTCCGCTACTTTTTCACGGATATTATCAGCAATAGCATCCAACTGACGGCTATTCATCGAGCTAGTGATAACAAAGTAGTCCGTCACGCTGGTTAAATCTTGTACATCAAGTGCGAGAATATCCTCCGCACGTTTCTCATCAGCCGCTTTCACGACTAGTTCTAGTAATTCTTTTTCGTTCATTTAGTCCTCTTTCTAGAAAATATGTTTGTAATCTAGGACATCTGCAAAGCGCCCCTCCCAAATGCCCTCATAAAATTCATTTATCGTTTCTGCTGAAATGTCTTTCCCATCAAACGTTGTGCAAGTTCCTTCTGGAATAATAAGCTGATAGCCATATTCAAAAGCAACCTTGACAGAGGTATCCACACAATATTCTGTCTGCATACCACATAAAACTAATTTTTCAATCCCCTGTTTATCCAAGTATTCTTTTAAACCTGTTTCTTTGAAAATACTGTTATACTTCTTCTGAAAGACCTTTTCATTAGGTTTTCGACTTAAAAGCTCAGATAACTGCCAATCTTCTGATGTTTGAGCTTCAGCGTTCTCAATATGTTGAACATAAATAATTTCGATATTCTTGCTTCTAGCCTGGTTTTGTAAATAAGAAATTTTTTCCAATAGACTTTTTGTCTGGAACCCAGTTTCCACTAAAATATTCTGAACATCAATGATTATAAAAGCCGTTTTCATTTAGTCCTCTTTCAAATAGTGCACAAAGGCGTTATAGGTTTCAAGGGTTTGGGGATAGATGGGAAATCCCTGATGAGCCAGATGCTCCACGGTACGAGCTGTTTCGTAGGCCACTGCCTTATTGAGCGATAGCTCAGCAATTTCACGCGCCACATCCACTCCAGGAAATACCCGATTGTGCTCGATATAGTCTGCGACATAGATAACCTTATCTAAATCGGTCATCTGACCAGCTCCGACTGTATGGATTTCAATGGCTCTCAGGATTTCCGAATCATGCAAATTCAAATCTTCCTGAATCTTGTAGATGCCAACCATACCATGCCAGACATTATTACCCCAGTTTTTGAGGTCAGGGTCTAACTGAAAACGATCAATCAAGTCTAAAAATTCCTGATCTGACAGCTTTTTAGCATAGTCATGAAGAAGGCCTGCTAGACCAGCTTTCTCAGCATCAACTCCGAATCTTTTTGCTAGCTCTATGGCTGCACGCTCCACACCCAAGCAATGGGTTAAACGTTTTTCAGGTAGAAGCTCTGCCATTCTTTCCAACAAAGCCTCACGGGAGCAGTTGATATAGTCTTGATAGGCCATCAGTAGAGCTCCTCCTTCTCGATGTAGTCCAGCACAGACTGAGGTAGGAGAAAGTTGGGTTTCCGTCCTTGGGCAATGAAGTCACGCACCATGCTGGATGAGATATCCATGAGAGGCACATCCACCCAGATAACTGGATATGAAGTTCCAGCCTTGTAACGTGGGCGCTGAACTCCAACAAACTGAACCATGTCGACCAGTTCATCAATTCGGTACCACTTAGGCAGGTAGTCTACCATATCCGCACCAATAATGAAGTAATAATCCGTATCTGGATGTTGCTCTGTCAAAATTTTCATGGTGTCGTAGGTGTAAGAAATGCCCTTACGTTCCAACTCAATGGTTTCAATGGCTAGGCCGTCAATCCCCTCAATCGCCAACTCAAGCATCTTGAGACGATGGTATTCAGGGATGGTTTCTTTTTTGTCCACATGAGGGGGTTGGTATTCAGGCATGAGCAAAACCTGGTCCAATCCCAACTGTTGCCGTACTTGGTCCGCAACAATCAGATGGGCATTGTGAACAGGGTTAAAATTCCCCCCTAAAATCCCGACTTGTTTGCGTTTTTTCTCCTTGATTTCTGGCTCCAACTCTACCTTGGTAAAGGGAGTCAATAGTTCTATTGCCATAGGCTAGTCTCCTTTATTTCTCTGTAAAAACAGTTATTTGGAGTATTTTTTTAGATTTCTTTGACTTTTTTAGAAATCTTGCGATTTTCTTTCTTGCTAGATTGTTTAAACAAAATCAAGATCCGTCCGATTTTTTGGACTGTATCCACACCGATTTCTTCTTCCAAAATTTCAGCTACTTCGTGGATATTTTCATCGGTGTTTTGCAAAAGAGTCACCTTAATCAATTCGCGGGCATCAAGAGCCTGACGGACGCTGGTTTTGATTTGGTCGTTGAGTCCATTTTTTCCGATTTGGATGATGGGTTTGAGGGTGTGTGCCTGGCTGTTGAGGAAGGCACGTTGTTTCGATGTTAATGACATAATTTCTTAAAAGAGTTTCTCTTTATACTTTTCTAAAGTGGTGGCGGACGTCAGCAAAGTCCTTCGGACTTTCATGACTAAAATTTGAGCCTAAGGTCTCAAATTTTCCGCAGTTGGTACAATCACTTGTACCAACTGACACCACAGCGAAAAGTATTCGTTATGGGCTCGCCCGAATTTAGACAACTCTTTCCTTTCTGTGTTTAAATAATTGCTTTTCGTGTGACGACGGCGACTCCTTCTGGTGCCCAGACTGCGACTTTTGCTGTGCCTGTTACGCGAATCCAGCCTAAGCCTGAGATGACTAGGTCTGTCTTGTCCTTGATGGTAAATACATGTTGAACTAATTTTGGAAAATCTTCTTTTTCCTTACTATTTGGTGGTGTTAAAAGCGTTCCGACGTGCTTATCGTAAAAGGCACCAGCGCCTTCAAGCTTGGTACGGTGGAGTTTGAGTTCATTGTCAAAGAAGGCTGTGAAACCTTGTTTTTCTCCTGAAATGAAGTCAAATCGTCCCAGGCCACCTAGAAACAGGGTTTGTTCAGGATTGAGCTGATAGGTTTTAGGCTTGATTTCCTTTTTGGGGCTGACATACTTGAGGTTTTTAGCCGTCAAGTAGTGGGCCATCTGGTGGCGGTGGATAATTCCCGGCGTATCGTAGATATAAGAACCGTCATCAAGCGGAATCTCGATTTTGTCCAAGGTTGTTCCTGGGAAGCGCGACGTCGTAATGACATTCTGATCACCCGTAATTTCTTGGATAATAGCATTGATTAGAGTTGATTTTCCAACGTTGGTCACACCGACCACATAGACATCGCGGCCCTTACGGTAGTGTTCAATCTTGTCAATGACTTCCTTAATGGCATGCTTGTTTTGTGCCGAAGTTAGGACGACATCAACTGGACGGAGACCTTCTTCGTGGGCACGTTCCATGAGCCACTGGCTAATCTTACCAGGCTTAACTGACTTAGGGAGGATATCTTTTTTATTTCCTACCAAAAGGACATCATTACCTGAGACAAAACGTGGCAAGCCTGGGATAACAGAGCCATTAAAATCAAAGATATCAATGACATTGACCACTAAGGCATCACTGTCTCCCACCTCGTGCAAGAGCTTGAGGAAATCATCGTCCGTCAACTGGACATCCGTGATTTCATTGTAGTGGCGGAGACGGAAACAGCGTTGGCAATAGACTTCGCCAGTTTCCAAACCTTTTTCAAGTGCCGACTGGGGGGTAAAACCAAGACCAGCCTTATCTGTCGTCTGAATGGTTGCTCCACAACCAATACAGAGAATTTCTTCCATAGTTAAATTCCTTTTTTATATGTAATTGGTCCGTACTTTTCAGTGATTTTTCGCATAACACGGCGCTCACGAGCACGGTTAATCTGTGTCTTGATCGAGTCGTGTTGAACCAAGGGCTTGACCAAAATTGAGCGAATGCCAGCACGGTGGGCTGCTCGTATATCTGTCATAAGCTGGTCGCCGACCATGACCACTTCACTTTTCTCATAGTGGAATTCCTTCATGGCACGGTCAATCCCAAATGTGAAGGGCTTCAGAGCCCAATAAACGTAATCAATTCCAAACTTCTCAACTGCACGTTGGACGCGTTTTTTAGTGTTATTTGATACCACAATGATGCGAATGCTCGCGTCCCGAAGGTCATGTAACCATTGCTTCATCTCTGGTGTCCCATCTGGGTTGTTCCAAGCTATGAGGGTATTATCCAAATCGACCAAAACAGCCTTGATTCCCTGCGCCTGCAGGCTTTGGACTGTCAAATCATAAACTGCTTCTACAGCAAAGTCTGGCATGTAGTTTTCAATCACCATTTTGGCTCCTTTTCTTTTATTTTCTAGTAATTTTCTTCAGCCATTGAGATAAGGCCACCCATAAAATCAAGCTAGTCATTAAGATATAAATCCAAGCATTTGGCTCTTCTGTAAATGGTAGAGGAACATTCATTCCGAAGAAACCTGTAATAACCGCAAGTACTGCTAGTAAGACGGAGATAATAGTCAAAATTGACAAACTATCATTCAAGTTATTGTTTAGGATGTTGTTGTAAGAAGCTGAGAGTTGTTGCAAGACTTGAGAAATCAAGTCTGTCATAGACACCAACTGATGGGCTTCAATCATGGCATCATCAAACTGCTCTCGTTCGACATCATTAAATCTCCGATAAAGAGCATGGCCCTGGATATGTTCCAAGAGGAGTCGATTTTGTTTTGCTGCTGCTGTCAAGTAAACCATACCTGTCTCCAAGTCAGAGAGGGCGAAGAGATTTTTCTTTGTTGTAGTTTGACGTAGCAAGGCACTAATTTCGTCCTTACTTTTATCCATCTCTTCAATGACAGGATAATAAGCGTTACTGATAATCTCTAAACCAGCAAAGAGAAACTTGTAAATAGAAAGCGACTCATGGCTATCCAGATAAGCTGACATCTGATCAATGACATAAGCATTCTTATGGTTGCTGATGGTAATCATTCGTTGTCTTTCGACGATAAAGGTCATCGGAATCGCTTCATAATATTCTTTGTCTTTTTCTAAATCAAGAACATTATAAATAAAGGTTACCGTCTCCGTTTCACGGTTATAATCCATATGAGCTCGTTCATTTCTATCCAGAGCATACTCAATGGTTTCCTTGTCCAATCCATAGATGTCAGAAAGATCTTCCATATTTTTAATCTTATCCACATCAAGGTCTATCCAGGTACAACCATTGCCCAACTGCTTTTCTAAAACCATCTTTTCTCCTTTATTAAACTCTTTCTATTGTACCATAAATCTGCTAAAATTTCAGGCCTGGTCTGTACGAGAGAAATTGCTGACAACGGTAATATTCCGATTGGGGACGAAGTGCAGAACCTGATCTTCTCCTCTGAGTTGTGTTGTTCGAATACCAACGCTGACGACCTTGCCCGAGACAGTAATAGGCCCATTTGTCAGAACAACCTCATCCCCCACATCCAGTTGACGTTCGAAGAGGATGAAAAAGCCATTGATAACATCAGACAGAAAACCTTGGGCTCCCATCCCAATAGCCACCCCAGCGATTCCAGCACCTGCCAGCAAACTAGAAACTGGCAAACCTAAAATCGACAAAATGCAGTAAAGCAAAAAGAAATAAAGGGTATAATTAAACACATTTTCTAACAGACGTGAGATGGTTTTCTGACGCCCGACATCGTGACGAGACATTTTTAGAGAAGGTTTAACAATTCTCTGCACCATGGCATGGAGCAATTTCTTAGCTATATAAAAGAGTAAAAATAAGAATAAAAGAGAAAGTAACTTGGTTAAGATATTCTCGATAATCGCTGTAACATCAAGCTTATTGAGATAGGTTTGAATAAATTCTTGCATAGAAAACTCCTTTCATTTATTATACCATACTTTCATAAAGTGTCATTCTCCATAAATATTCAAAAATAATTTCAAAAATAGACAGAAAATTCTTGATTTTAGTTCATATTTATACTATAATCATAAACATTACACAACAAAGGAGATTGTTATGAAAAAATTTATTCATGCTTGGAATAAGGCAAGCCTAATCAAACGTATCCTGATTGGCATGCTTATTGGAGGAACCCTAGGACTGACACTTCCTAACATTTCAGGAATTGGCCTGCTCGGAGATCTCTTTGTTGGTGGCCTCAAAGCCATCGCACCGATTCTAGTATTTGCCCTCGTTGCCAATGCCCTTTCCCAACATCAAAAAGGGCAAGATAGCAACATGAAAACCGTTATCTTCCTTTACTTAGTAGGAACCTTTGCGGCTGCCCTTATCGCTGTACTAGCAAGTTTCATCGTACCTGTTGAAATTACACTAAATAGTGCTAATACCGATATTGCTCCACCAGATGGGATTGGACAGGTCCTAAGCAACCTCTTGCTCAAACTGGTTGACAATCCAGTCAATGCCCTCATTACTGCCAACTACATCGGTATCCTATCTTGGGCAGTTGTTTTCGGGATTGCCATGAGAGAAGCCAGCAAAAATAGTAAAGAATTACTAAAAACTATCGCTGACGTGACTTCTAAAATTGTCGAATGGATCATCAACCTGGCTCCATTTGGAATCCTTGGCCTTGTCTTCAAAACTATTTCTGATAAGGGAATCGGAAGCCTTGCCAACTACGGTATTTTATTGGTTCTATTAGTAACGACTATGCTTTTTGTTGCCCTTGTGGTCAACCCTTTGATTGCCTTCTTCTTTATGAGACGCAATCCTTACCCTCTAGTTTGGAACTGCCTCCGTGTCAGCGGTGTGACAGCCTTCTTCACTCGTAGTTCTGCGGCTAACATTCCTGTAAACATGAAACTCTGCCATGACCTTGGACTCAACCCAGATACCTATTCTGTTTCTATCCCACTTGGTTCTACTATCAACATGGCAGGGGCAGCGATTACCATTAACGTTTTGACCCTTGCTGCAGTTAACACTCTTGGAATTCCTGTTGACTTTGCAACAGCCTTTGTCCTCAGTGTGGTAGCAGCTATCTCAGCCTGTGGTGCTTCTGGTATTGCGGGAGGTTCCCTCCTTCTTATCCCAGTTGCTTGTAGCCTTTTCGGTATTTCTAACGATATTGCCATGCAAGTTGTTGGGGTTGGATTTGTGATTGGTGTCATCCAAGACTCATGTGAAACAGCCCTTAACTCTTCTACAGATGTCCTCTTTACCGCCGTTGCCGAATACGCAGCAGTCCGTAAAAAATAACTCATAAAGGCAAGCCTCTCAGGTCTTGTCTTTTCCGCTTTTATTCTTACTTATTAGGAAATTCTTATGTCTATTAGCCAACGTACGACCAAGCTCATCTTAGCTACCTGCCTTGCCTGTCTTCTTGCTTATTTTCTCAATCTCTCCTCAGCTGTATCAGCTGGAATCATCGCTCTCTTGAGCCTATCTGATACGCGTAGAACTACCTTAAAACTGGCTCGCAATCGTCTTTTTTCCATGCTTCTAGCTCTGGCTATCGGTGTTTTAGCTTTTCACTTGAGCGGATTTCATATCTGGAGCCTTGGCCTCTATCTTGCCCTCTACGTGCCCCTAGCCTATAAGATGGGCTGGGAAATTGGCATCACACCAAGCACTGTTTTGGTTAGCCACCTCTTGGTACAAGAGTCAACCTCTCCAGACCTTCTAGTCAACGAATTCCTTCTCTTTGCAATCGGTACTGGATTTGCCTTGCTTGTTAATCTCTATATGCCTTCACGAGAAGAGGAAATCCAGCACTACCACACATTGGTAGAAGAAAAATTAAAAGATATCCTCCAGCGCTTTAAATATTATTTATCCAGAGGGGACGGCCGCAACCGAGCACAGCTGGTGGAAGAATTAGACACCCTTTTGGAAGAAGCCCTCAAACTGGTCTATTTAGATCACTCTGACCACCTCTTTCACCAGACCGACTACCATATCCACTACTTTGAGATGAGACAGCGACAAAGTCGTATCCTACGAAATATGGCCCAGCAAATCAACACCTGTCACCTAGCTGCCAGTGAGAGCCTGATTTTGGCCCAACTCTTTTCAAAAATTGCCGGTCAACTGAGCCAGACCAATCCTGCTTCTGATTTGCTAGATGAAATTGAACGCTATCTGGAAGTCTTCCGTAACCGCAGTCTGCCCAAGACAAGAGAAGAATTTGAAACCCGTGCCACCCTTCTTCAACTCCTACGTGAAGCAAAAACCTTCATACAAGTAAAAGTTGACTTTTACCAAAAATATGGACAGTAATACTCTTCAAACTACGTCAGCTTCCATCTACAACCTCAAAACAGTGTTTTGAGCAGCTTGCGGCTAGCTTCCTAGTTTGCTCTTTGATTTTCGAAGAGTATAAAAAAGAAAACTTCAGACCAATCACAAAAGGTGAATATCTGAAGTTTTCTTTTATTTGTAAGTTATCACCATAAAGGTTAATAGTAGAACAAATAAAGCCAAACTCACTAATAAGGTGAGCACCTTTACCAAGGTGTTGCTCTGCCAGTAACTTGGTTTACCAATATTACTAGTGGCATCCATGGAAAATAGTTGATTTTGACGGGGTTGGATGGTTACCAATACAATCAAAGCAAGAGATAGGACAATAGCTAAAACAATCAGTATTTCAATCATAGGCCTACCTCAAAATTCCCAGCAAAGTAAAGAGTAAACCAATCAGAATCATTAAGCCCAGTAAGAGTGAAAAAGTCTTACTAATCTTTTCCCCTCGGGTTTCTTTTTCCTTCTTGATAGGTTTTTGTTTCAACTCTTCCATGCGACCTTCAACGTCTTTGTAAAATAAATCTTCCTCTGACATATTAGCCTCCTAAAACAGTTTGCATGGTTTCCTGATATCGTACCAAGTCAACATAATTTGCATGTTGACCTTGTTTACCAAGTGCCTGATTCATTTGATCAACATCTGAAAGAGCCAATTTAATAGTCTCAACCAAAGCAGAAACTTCACTACTTTCAAATAGATGTTCTGGAGCGATATAAAGTCGATTGTGCACCGTCTGATTAAATCCAAGAATCAACACATTATGCTCAAAGGCCTGACGAACTGCCTGCAATAACTCATTGCTATAGTTGATATCCAAGTAAATATCCGACAGTTGATACAACTCCTGAATCTTCTGTGGACTAGCGTTCTGATAAAGGACCACATTAGGATAGCGAAGCATGTCTAAGAGCTTAGAAGACATCTCTGTCACCGCTGCGATACGGAAAGTGACATCAGGCAAGGCTTCTACGATTGCTTCTACTTGCTCAATCTGATCTGAATTAGTCAAGATTAAGGCATCTCGTCTTAGGAAGTTATCACGTTTGAACTGGTAATGATAACCCAAGTGCACAAACTGATCATGGTATTTCTCGTCAGTCAACTCTAAAGCGCGCTCATAAGTCGCCTTATTGGGAATGATGATTTTCTTAGTACGCACATTATCACTTTCCAAAATCAACTGCATATTGCCTGGAATGGCATCATAGAGAGGTTCCTGCCAAACCAAAACATCTGAGCCAGATTTATCTGGATGATGGAAGGAAACTAAGAAAGGAGTCGCTAGAGTATTAAAGATAAGCTGACTTGTATCTATTTCCAAATCTTGCAAAAAGAAGGTGATAAATTCAACCTTATTTGCAAAGTAACGCATGGACTGACCAGGCAAAGTCAATAAGATATCTCCCGTCACATGGTTTTCAAGTAAAACTTGTTGACTGTTGACATCTTGGTAAACTGTCATAATCGGCTCACTATCTGCGCTATAGGTCGTTGTAGCAAAGCAAGCACCAAAGCGATTGTAATGGTCAATCTGGCGTACTCTTCCTTCCAAGTCTTTCCAATCTACCTGTTTAACCAATCGAGCCTGCATTCCATCTGCAAAGTGAATTACAGCCCTCTCCTGTAGTAAATCATTAATAGTGGCCGAACTATTATTCCCCATAATTTCCCAAAAATCTGGAACGAGAACTTGATTAAAATAGAGAGGTTTTCCATCCTCGTAACCTAGATAATAGGTAAAAGGAGAAACCAGACCATCAGGCAGAAAACCATCTGCATCGATGACTACTCCAAGTTGGGAAAGACCAGTAGCTACTAGACTTTCATGTAAATCTCGACTTTCCTGACTATAACGATCATAAAGTTCAATCATGGAGCACCTCCTCTACTGTTTTCTTCCACTTTTCTAACATTTCTTTGGTTAAGAAGCCTTCCGCAATTTGATAAGAATGGGCACGCATAGCTTCCAAGCGATTTTCTTGATACAATTGACAAATCTTAGCCACAAAGGCTTGCTTGATTTGGTCTTCTACATGGTCATATGAACTTGGAATCAAATAACCATTTTGCCCATCTTCTATAAATGTCTGATTACCATAAGGAACATCAAAACCGATTAGGGGGAGACCTGAACCAACTGCTTCCATCAAAGTCAAACCAAAGCCTTCGCTGGTAGAAGCCGTCAAGTAGACCTCATACTGGCTATAAATCTGCGCAAGATCCGCATGCCCCTTGAGTTGGATATAGTCCCCAGCCTGATGAGTTGCAATAATGTCTCGAAGAAGAGAATCTTCTCCACCACTACCATAAATATCAAAGGTTAATTCAGGAATTTCCTTACGAGCCTCAATGACCGCCTTGACCAACCAATCAATGTGTTTTTCTTTGGCAAGACGTGAAGCCGTAATCAATGAAAAGGGTTTACGTCCTTGACTTGACTCAGTTAATGCATCAATACTTCCTACAGGAATGGTAACAATCTTTGGTTGGTGCTGGGTGTATTTGGCAAATTGCTCTTCTAACACTTCCTTCTGTCTATCAGTTGATACGATAAAGAAATCAACCTTATCTGCATTGGTAAACTGGTAGTCATAATAGTTATTCCAAAGTATGTAATCCTCATTTGTAACATTTTCACTATAATGCTCCGCATGGACAACTACTGCTAAATGCGCTAGCTGTGCTTCCTCAAAAACAACCTGTCCAATACCTGTCTCCCTATCAAGAATGACCAAATCAGACTTGTTCAAATTCAAGGATTTCATAAAGGCACGCATAAAGGCTTGCTTTCCATAGAAAATCTTATCCTTGAAACGGTAAACTTCTTCCTTCCCTTGATTCATCAAGATATCATAGACTGGAGTCCCGTCTTCATTGTAAAAGGTTCGCTGATATAATACTGCAACATTGTCCTTGGGAGCAAAATATTCAGTGCAGTAACGAGTATAAGAAAAGTAATCCTTACGAATCAGTTTTCCTTGAAAGACATACTCGGCATGTTGAACCAAGTCCTTGTTCTCATCCACCAAATAACAGGTGACAAACTTATCTTGGTCAGAAAAGAAGACACGCAAGACCTTCCCATTCTTTTCTCTACGACTTTCGACACCACCAAAATAAGTCAAGACATCATCCACTGTCACACTTGTCGGTGCAATTTTGATATCTGTAAAATGATTATAAAGCCAAATCACTTGATCATCATCAAAACCAATATTGGCGGTTAAGTGCTGAATATTATCGGCTAAAATCATATCTGTAAAGATAAACTTAGAGGACAGATTTAATTTCCGAAAAACACCAGCACGGTAGGCTTGGGCGTATTCAACACCGCTACTAGCCCAGCCAATGCCTAAATTTATATTATAAATTGTCATATATTCTCCTCTTATGGGAAATGAGTCATAATCTCACCTTTAGAAGTAACTTCAACAAGTCCCATCAAAAGATTACGTATCATATCAGCCCGAATCTGTTCTTTCATGGTTTCAAAACCATCATAAGCCTCCTGATAATACTCTACTATAGGATTTTTCTGAGCAGCCGGCTGATTCCCTATCGCCATAGTCAATTGTTGTAAGTAATCTACCTGCTCTACCCAGTTATCATCAATAGCCTTGAGCAAAGAAAGTCGTAAAAACTGTTCATACAAGTCATGTTGATCAAGTAATTCTTTCTTTTCTGAAAGTTCTTTATCAATCACCTGCTTCATAAAACTACGAACTGCAGTCTTGTCAGTCACATCTATATAATCTGGAATCTCTTTAACATGGAAACTAATATTGGTCACGATAAAGTGGAAGAGCAAGTCTCGGCTTTCATAATTTGAAGAGGTCACTTGATCTATATAACTAGCAATAATTCCCTCAACAACATCCTCTAAGTCACGGGAGCCATCTATTAGACGATCTCGCTCCTTATAGACCATATCTCTTTGGATATTCATGCTTTCAGCATACTCCAGAGTCTGACGTCGTGCAGAACGTCCTGCACTATCACTGGCATGCTGTGCTTTTTCAACAAGCCTACGATATTTATGTCCCTTTAAAACCTCTGGTTTGGTCATATCTTTAACTTGATAATCCTGATAACGTTTATGAACCCAATTCGGCCCAAACTTCTTGATAACATCGTCCTCTAAAGATACAAAGAACTTACTCATACCAGGATCTCCCTGACGGCCAGAACGGCCACGAATTTGCAGGTCAATCCGTTGACTTTCCATCCGCTCAGTTCCAATAACAATCAAGCCACCGAGTTCTGCAACTCCCTTACCAAGTTTAATATCCGTACCACGTCCTGCCATAGAGGTAGCTACTGTCACAGCCCCCATCTGACCTGACTCGGAGATAATCTGAGCCTCACGCGCCGCATTATTAGCATTTAGAACATTGTGGACAATCCCTTCACGTAATAAAAGAGATGAGTAAAGATGGGACATCTCCACAGAACCAACAAAAACCAATAAAGGATTTCCCTTAGCATGGTATTCTTTGATATACTCCAAAGAAGCATACACTTTTTCAGGTAACGTTACATACAAATTGTCTGGATAGTCAATCCGTTGTTTCGGACGATTGGTTGGAATACGAATAACTGCCATATTATAAGTTTCAAGAAACTCTTTTTCTGCAACCTTACCTGTCCCTGTCATCCCCGATATCTTATTAAACATCTTAAAGAGACTCTGATAGGTTATGGAAGCCATGGCCCTCGTTTCTGGAGATAATTTAACATGCTCCTTCGCCTCAATTGCCTGATGAAGCCCCCCTTGCAATTTGGTCATTTCCATAAGACGTCCTGTCCCCTTATCGACCAGTACCATTTCATCTCCTCGAATGATATAGTCCTTATCTCTTGTATAAAGTTTATGAGCCCTTATTGCATAGACTAGATGGCGAGCAAAAACCGCATGTTCTTCCTTGTAAAAATGATCTATTCCTAAAAAGCTTTCAGCAGCCTTAGCACCTTTAGTGGTCAACCAAACTTCGTCTTTCTCCTCTTTAAAAATGTAATCCTCACCTTCAACCAAGGTCGTTACCAGCGTATCAATAATACCGTAGTGATTAGATTGAACACGCGGAGCACCGGCAACAATCAAAGGAGTTTGAGCACTATCAAGTAAAATATCATCAATTTCATCAATGATTACATAATCAAAAGGACGTAAAAATTTAGATGACTCATCAGAAGCTAAATTATCATTCAGATAATCAAATCCCAATACACTATTGGTTGTGTATATAATATCTGATCCATAAATAAGTCTTTTTTCCTCAGGTGTGTACTCTTCATTAGGATCACCTGTAAAGGGAATTCCAACAGACAAGCCTAAAAAACGGTAAACCTGGCCCATTTCCTCCGCATCACGCTTGGCAAGATATTCATTCGTTGTAATAACCATCGTTCCCTTGCCCGTCAGCGCATTGAGGTAAACGGGCATAGTAGCTGTCAAGGTTTTCCCCTCACCTGTGTTCATCTCTGCTACATTACCTTGATGAATAACAATTCCTCCCATGACCTGTACATCATAGGGGAACATTCCTAACACTCGTTTATCTGCTTCACGTACTACTGCAAATGCCTCAACCAAAAGATCATCCACCGTTTCTCCTTTAGCAAGACGTTGTCGGAATTCTAGTGTTTTTGCCGCTAATTTTTGATCTGAGAGAGACTCCATTTCCCCTTTTAGGGCATTAATCTTTTTTAAGATCCTTTTGACTTTCCTCAACTGAAAATCTTGACTAAAATTTTTAATCACGATTCATCTCCTCGATATAAAAATCATAAAAGTCTAACGACTCAAAACCTGCACTCAAAAGAGACACTTCATAGGTGTAAGCTTCTTTGGGGTAAGTAAACATAAATTGTTTAACTTTTTCTACCTTTTCCTCAATTACAGTTTCATAGCGATCAAAAAATCTAATTTTTATGTATAAACCTTGTTCTGGTTGACAATCGAAATTCATACACATTTGATAATCCTGTCCTCGTTTTAACAAAGGCAGACTAACTTGAGTTCTAGCTCCTTGATAGTTCAAACTAGAAAACCATCTTTTCAAAATTTCTCCAGATGTCAACAAAGGATTATAGAGACTGATATGCTGGCTGCTATGATAAGTCACCCGAGTGCCATACATAAATGTTACCCCAACTTCTCCCCACTCTATTCCTTGTCTTTGTTTGATAATCATTCATCACCTCTCCCAAAATCTGCCTCTAACACCATATGATAAAAGTGCAAAAACCAAGCTACGTTGGTATCCGTATCATCATTATGTCGTCCCGCTGTTCCTTTAGAAAGTATTTTCGCTCCTGTATTACATAAGTGATCAACTAATTGTTCATAAGCATGACTATCCATATCCTCGTCCTTCATATACGATAGTCCAAAAATTGTATTTGAAAAGTCTGCTTTTTTAAAAACATTCCAAAAACGTTGATCTAATTCCAGCATATGTCTAGAGCTAACTCCCCCAGTTTGATGATGCAAAATATCAAAAGCTGTATTAAATACTCCTGGAGCTTCTAACCGTCCACGGCCAGCAATCGTTCCAATATTGGCAAGAGGTTTACCTACAATAATAGCATGAGGTTCAAAGAAAGCCCCATAATAAAGAGATGGAAATGTTCCCATAGAAAGACCTGACAAAATCAAATTCTTTTTATCAAATCCTAGATAATCTAGATAGTGAAGAATCGTTTCCTTTACCTTATTTTCTAGCTCCTCACTTCCCAAATAAAAGGCGCCACCTTCAAGACGTGGATCAGAAAACAAGATAAAGGGACATCCAAGATTTTTTATCATGTAGTATCCTTCAAAACCTTCCGCAGAACGATATCCTGCAAAGTACACATTCAAAGGAGGCTTAAAATCTCCAGGATGGAAGAAATAGTTAATTTCTTCACGCTTACTATCGTGTAAGATATTCCCCCCCAAGAAAAACTTTCCAAATTGCTTACGAGTCCAACGTCTGTGTAGACTTCCTAATTGAAGAATTCCCTGCCCACGTGCTAAAATTGAGATTGCTAAATAGCCCTTTGATTCACCTGGAATGACGAATGCCTTTTCCAAATCAAGCTCATTTAGGATTATCTCTTCTATAATTTTTGAAACTGAACCAGATTCTATTTTCTTTATACTAACTTGAAATTCTACCCCATCACTTTTTTCATACTCTAACCACAATTCAATAGGGCGTTCTTCTTCTAGGGTTACGTTATAGCTCCAAAAAGCTAACTGAGAAAATTCTTCTCCAAAATCTCCCTCTAATGTTAAATGTTCAAAGCCTTGATAAGAAATCGAACCCTTAAAAGCAGGATTGACTTGCAACATAAACGGCTTCAACTTATCGCCATATCCGCCACCAAACAGCGAAGTCGACAAATCTTCCAGTAATGTTTGAGGGTCTGAAAAATCAACAGCCTGAGCACAAGATTTTTTCAAAAATGATAAGATAGTCAAGTCTGTAGTTTCAAAATTTTGGTTATAAAAAAGAGTATGAGGTTCTATGTTATTCATAAACGGAAGTAAATCTTTCAGATACTGACCGTCCTCTATTAAAACAACATGAAAACTAGCAATTCCATCCATTTCCATCATTTTTCTCAAAGCAAGAGAAGAATCAGGACAAAAATAATACCAGTCCATATTATCAGGAATTTCAAAACAATGTTTCCAGTTATCAATTCCAATTTGTAAGATTTTAAGATTCTTTGACATCTGTGATTTCTCCTATCCAATTTTGGAGTTTTTCTAAAAACATCTGTCCCGTATATTCCTTGATTTTTTCTACAGAGTAAATCAAGGCTTGATTCCACTCCTTAAGTGTATCCAAATAATAATGGATTGCCTTTTGAAGTTCTGATAAATCAGAAATAAGATATCCGTTCTTTAAATGATCCACATAAACTGTTTTCACTCGATTAATTTGAGGAATCCCTGCACTAATTCCAGCAATTTGAGTATAAAGATGAGGAAGTTTACTTAAGTCTACAATTAAACGTACAAACTCCAAGGTTTTAATTAAATCCAGTTCATCATTCATATTAACGACTTGATATCTCAGTTCCTCTACTTTATTATCCTCTAAAGGATTTTCTGAATCGCCATAACCCGCATCTTTTTCCAACGATTGACTATCGATTCTCTCTTGTATAATCTTCTGAATTAAATCTTCAAACTGCTCTAGTAATTCTTCATCCGTCGCAAAGGTACCAAATATCAATTCCACATCTTTTGTTTTCGAAACAAAATCTAATATTTGATATATCCCCTCTTCATCAATACCCTCTTTAAAATTCAATTGATAGTAAATAAAAGAGGTTTTTCTTGTCTGGCTACGCCCCAAACGTAGGCGAGTATCAAAAGGAGACAAATGTTTAAAATATTGTTCATTCTCTGGATATAATTCTTTCAAAATATGAAGACTATCTTCCCTATCTACCAAGGTAAAATCTACCTTATTGAATACTGGCAATAAAGTGGGAAATGTATCTTGAGGATTTCGATCAATAAAGAGACTCAAAATCTTATGACTTTCTTCCGGTAAAGTTCTCATCATTAAATCATTGTGAACTTGATGGGCTGGGATAATAAATAAATGATTCTTTTTATAAATTTTACTTAGTCGTTTTTCAAAAAATTCCTCTATTACCTCGCCTATATTATGATAAGTCAATGATTTAAATCGATAACCAAATATTGGATTAATCTCAATACGTCCACCATCCTGCAAGTGCTCTCTAAACTGCCAAATTCCTTTAGTATTCAGATAATCTTGATAGTAAGCTACATCATCCTTAAAATAAATAACACTAGATACTAGCCCCCTATCATCCATAATAAACTGTTCAGAACGTTGACCTTCACTATTGAAGTATTGGATATGACTAATAAAACCTTCTACACCATGTTCTACCTGTGCATACGGTCTACCTTTTCTCTGCACCAATATAGCAAAAGGACTATAAATAAATTCACACTCACTATCCCATTCAATATCTTTAAGACTTAAAATCTGTGAGTGTTCCACAGAAAAATCTTGCATATCATCAAATACAGAATAAGCTTCTGTCTCCAAAACACTATGACGATGTAAAAAATATCGAAGATGAGGTTGGTAGGACAAAATTAACAGTTGAGAACGAAAGCCCTGATCCTGTAATAATCTGATTTGATTAAAGGTATCATCAAATTCAAGTTTAAAAAAAGTACGATACCAAGGAATTAAATCAAAATGCCATGGTCTATCAGTCCCATACCATGCTGGAATAAAATAATACATCGCAACCTCCTAGATAAGTGGTTTATAAGTTTCGTTCATTCTTAAAGCCTTTACTTCATCTTTTACATTAAAAATCATTCCATTCAGCATTAAAAACAAACCAGGAATCATGGCCACTCGTAACAGTTTTTCATCAGATAAAACAAGGAGCATTGGCAAGCCCGCCATAACCACATTAATGATTCCTCCTACAATAGAAAATCGGAAAACTAGACCGTTGATAAAACGACTGGTCTCCTCACCCGGATATACTCCATAGATATATTCACCTGACTTTTTCATTCGATCAGCAATCTGATCTCCACTTATATTTACAAATGCAAATGCAATACTAAAAATAAATAAAATGCCTATATATAAATAAATCCATAATGGTTCACCCATCTTATATTGACCAGATAATTCCATATAGATGGGATTTTCTGGAAATATAGCATGTAGAAGAAGCAATACATAAGTAGGTAAACTCATAAAAGTCATAACATACATATACGGCATTCCCCCGGCAGGATTTAGCATTATCTCAAAATAAGAATATCTCTTAAATCGGCTATGCAAACCAACTTTATGTATAGGTAAACGATAGCGTGCTCGATACAAAATGGAAACAATATAGGTGAAAAGGATTCCCATCAGAACTAATAATAGAATAGTGTTATAAGATACATGTATAACTTTAAACGTTTCAATCATATCCTGTGGAATAGTCAATACCATACTAGATAGCAAAATAACCATAGGACCTCCCAAACCATTGCTGGCATTTATATCTGACAACCAAACTAAGAAGAAGGTGCCCGCAATCAGTAACAGAGTATTCATAAAGGTAATAACAATTGGAGAAAAGGAAGCCTGAATGGGAAGGTTTAGGGAAATAGCCAACGACTGGATAATCGAAATAAATAAGGTTAGGTACATTTTCCTTCTATCTTGCACCTCTATTGAGAGAGATGAAATCCCTAAACGTTTAGACAAGGAGAACATTTGCCATAAAAGTGTCGCAGACATCCAAGGAGAAAGACCTACCGACAGCAAAGAAAGACTCCTAAGGTTTCCACCTGAAATAGCTGTAGAAAAAGCTAAATAGGCAGTTGAACCACCTAAAAAATCTCTGCTATTCACATTAACAAAAGGAAGAGATAATCTACTTCCCAAGACATAAATAAAAATCAAAAACAGGGTCACAAGACCTTTTTTCACTATTATAGACGAAAAAATATTTTTCATAACGAATCCTTACATAAAAATTAATATAGCATTTTTTATTCTTTCCACTACACAGTAGAAAAGGAATAGAAAATAACCCAGTAAATCATGTTAGAAACCTTAGTCATTTTCCGCTTTATTTTTGAGCGCTAGCTCTTATCATTTCAAAGTTAAAACTAAAATACTATTTTATTATCAAAGTCCCCTAGACAAACAATGTCAAAGTGTTTATCCAAGATAGCACTTTAACAGGAAATTTCTATTAAAAATATACTTGGCTCGCACTTACTGAGGCAGAACTAAGTTAAATGTCAACACTATTTGTTGTCAAAATATAAATAGAAGTTAATTTTATACTAAAAAATTTTAACTCTACATACAATTCCAGTCTTTCCATTATATCAAAAAAAGCAGAAAAAATCTGCTTTCAAGTGTCTATAAGATAGAGATATCTCCATTCATGCTCTAGCTTCTTTATTCAATACCAATACTTCCACGCATGTTTTATATTTACAAAATATCACAGTTGCTCAAACGAGATGTCTTGATACTCTTAGATAATCCCTGCAGACTACATTAGTATCGTTTTATCCTAGTCAAGTGCTGTCATTTATAGGATAAGAGGGAGCTTTAATCGCTTAATAAATACAAAAGTTCTGCATAGCGTTTAAAGATATCCGTGTTTTGAAGTCCCGCTTCTTTTGCTTGATTGTAACGCGATTTTAAATTATCTACTATATTCTCTCTTTCATCTGCTACATTCCAACCTTTAATAGCATAAACAGCCATCCGTTCCATCAAACAATCCAAAACATCCTCTAATAACTTTTCAGTTATCCTACTGCTGATACTGTCTATTCCCACTCTATAATTATAGAGTGCCTTATGAATATAAGTCGAACGACAAGACTCTGCAAAAAAGCGATAATTCGTACGAGTATCTTCAATAATTTTCCCTTTAGGGAAGGAAATGTTATCAAATAATCTACGCGCAAACAAAATTCCCCAACTTGTTGTAAAAGACTTATCTCTACGTTCTAATAAGGGTAGTTGCTGGATGAGTTCCTCATCGCTATAGTGAGTCTCATAATAATCATCAAAGATGTGAATCCAGTAACAGTTCTCTTTCACATCAAACTTCTTATAATTCGATACAACTACTTCAGCATCATTAAGTAAGGCTGCTCGGTACATATCCTCGACATAAGTCGGCTCTATCCAATCATCTGAATCAACAAAGGAAAGAAACTCCCCTTGCGCCCTCGTAATACCAACATTTCGAGCATCCGACAAGCCACCATTTCCCTTTTCAATATAATGGAAGCGACTATCCCTCGCAACAAATTCCTGACAGATAGCAGCAGATCCATCTGGTGAACCGTCGTTAACCAATAGAATTTCTATATTTGAATAAGTCTGATTGGCAATACTATCCAAACACATCCGTAGATAAGTCTCAACATTGTAAATTGGAACGATTAAACTAATTAATGGCTGAGGATATGTAATCTTTTCTCGAACTTCTGATACAAATAATTCATATTCTCTAATCGCTTTCGATGTTGGAAACATATTTATTCCATCTACTACGAAATATTCCAGCATTTTAACATAGTGAAAAGTTGGAATCCCCAGTTCTTCAATTCGTTGGAACATTTTTTTATAGATTTCCAATCGTTGCAAGGCTTTAATTTCATCGTAATTAGCCGTTGAACTCATTCCATGCTTACGGTAAATATAGGTCATTTCCTTTACATAGAATACACTTGATGCTCTTAGATAAAGACGGAAAAAGAAATCTAAATCCTCTGAAAATTGAATTCTTTCATCAAATAGAAGATCTATATTTCGGAAGTCAGTACAAAGCAACTCTCTTTTAAACAATTTTTGAGAAACATTATAAAAATCATGAATTAGATACCCTAACTTGGGGAAAATTTCTAAAAACTCAAACCTAGTTTTTTTTCCAACATTCAGAAGAGTAGCTTCCGCTTGAGAAGAATAAACCAATATATAGTGTATGCCATCTGGTTCAAATAATTGAAAGGATGAAATAGAAATGTCAACATCATTCTCTTTCAGAGTAGTATAAAGAACTTCCAAATACTCAGGGGTAACCCAATCGTCCGAATCAATAAAAGTAATGTACGCCCCCCCCGAACGTTCGAGTCCTAGGTTACGGGCTGAAGATGCTCCGCCATTTTCCTTTTCAAAATAACGGAAACGACTATCATTCTCTACGTACTCCTGACAAATCATTCCAGATGAATCGGTCGAACCATCGTTTACAAGTAACACTTCAAAATTAGTATAAGTTTGATTGATAATACTATCTAAACACTGACGTAAATACTTCTCTGCATTATAAACTGGAATTATAATACTGATCAATTCATTATTCATCTTTCTTCTCCACTTCTTATCTCATATCCATAAACATCCAGCTATGCTTACTCCTTCATTTTCCAATACTTATCAACTAAATAAGTTTCTTATTTTTTCAACCATCTTTTCAGGTTCATCCTTTTTACAAATATAGCTTGCTTTTCCTGCAGTATGATCTGTACTATCAAATGTCAATATTGGTTTGC
Organism: Streptococcus sp. 27098_8_76; assembly: GCF_041432315.1. Lineage (GTDB taxonomy): Bacteria > Bacillota > Bacilli > Lactobacillales > Streptococcaceae > Streptococcus. The sequence goes on from NZ_JAPVZI010000003.1 coordinate 188,665, forward strand.
CAAGGCTGTTGACTTTTTCTATAATATGATCAACTTCTGCTTCATAATTAATATCCAAATAAAAATCAATTTCTTCCAATACTTTTATCAAATTCATTGGATTATAAACTGGAAAGATTCTTACATTTAAATATCTTTGCAAGTCTACAATTTCAGATGCAAATTCTGTTGGAGCTAAAATAGAAAAATGAATATACGGCAATTCTCTTATTAGATATTCTAACTGTTCCATACGACAAGTATTTGTAAAAATGGCTGTATGATATATAGGGGAATCAATAAGAGAATCCAAACCTTTTTCAAAATTCATCTTCCTCATGACAATATCAGACCATTCCAAACCATAATAAAACCACCATTCATTTCTAAAGCGGTTTAAATTGATACCATACCATGGTTTTTCGCCAGTATAATGAATAATTTCAGCTTCTTTCTCCGCAACTAGAGAATCCTGATACCATGAAACGATCTGATAGTTTCTTGCAACAGTATCCATACCTACCATGAAATTATATTTTTGAGGTAATTTTTTCCACCGTTTCTGAAATAAAATATTTAAAATCCCTTGATCTCCAAAACTACTCTCATGAAATTGGTTTGTTAGTTCAAACAATTTTTCAGTGACCCCTTCTGTCCTCCAGACATCAACATCAATCAACATCACACCAGAATTAAAGGAATCACTTGTCAGATCGTCTTCTACAGCAGCCATCGGAAAATCACCTAAATCTTCTGAAAATAAAGCATCCAAGCTTCCTCTCACGATAACATCTGAATCTAAATAGATAGCTCTATTCTCTTCAACAAATTGTGGAATAAAATAACGAAAAAAAGCTGCATAACTTAAATGAGAAAGCGGTAAATGATAGTTTTTCAGACTGTGACTGCTAATTTTCACATTCACAATTTCTGAAGATAAGGGTTCCAACCGCTTTGTCATTAATTGAAACCATTCTGAAGGCATGTCATCATTAAATACATAAAACTTCACACTTCGATTATGGGCACATACTGACTTGATTGTTGTTTCAATCTTATCACGATACCCACTATCTGCCCCCAGAACAATGACTTTTTTATTCATTTTAAACATTCCTTTCGTTTTATGGACTATAAAACTATTTATCCTAAAAAATATTATAAAAGATTTAAATATACTTTCTCTTGAATTAGTTTACGGATATTCGTTATCATTTCTGTAGTATTTTCACATACAATCGCTTTGTCCCCTACATGGTTTGTATCTGAAAAAGCAAAAATTGTCACATTCTTCTTCAGTGCTTCTTGAGTTGCTTCTTCCCATGTTGCTCCCTCTGCTATATCCAAAACTGCTAGTGCTTTCTCTAGGATATGCTTGTAGCTATTTTTTGTGTGTGCATTTGGATAATAGTAAAGATTTGGATATTCTATATACTGTTGTTGAATTGCTGGAAAACAAGGTTGAAAAATATGAAATTGGCAATCGGGAAATTCTTCTAATAAGTTTGAGAAATTAGAAAGATGACATGTATTCGTAAATACTAAAATATGATGAGTAAAATGTCTTTGATTAAAACTTGCTAATTCTAATTGAAATTGGCGTTGATTATAGAGTGTACTCCAATCCATAGTAAAACCACCATAACTTTTTAAATCTGGTTGAAAAACTTTCTTCATTCCAAGGTTTATTATATCCTAAGTAATGTAAGATACGAGGCATTCGATTCTCTTTTATAGTGGTTCTCTCTTTTTTAAATTCACTAATCTCGTATGCATCATATCCGACTAAAAAATTATATGTATCTTTCAAGGGTAACCATTCTTCTCCAAATGCCATAATCATAATTGATTGATCTCCATTTGGTACATGCATATAATGTTCTCGAGTCAATTCTATCAATTTTTCTCGTACATTTTCTTCTCTCCAACGCTTTAAATTAACGACTAATACTCCCGCATTCAGTTCTTTTTTAATATCATTGTGCTTTGACGGATCCAGGTCGCTATCATTTACTGCCGCTACATAACAGCCATCTAAATCATACTCTAACAAATGATCTACTTTTCCTGTTACCAGTAAATCACAATCTAAATAAAGTGCTACATCTTCTTTCACAAAATCCGCCATATAATAAACAAGAAATTTAGTTGCTGATATGTGTTTACTATTATTAACATTAAATTGTCTCAATTCCTGTTCTTCTTCAGGCAATCGAATATTACAAACCCTAGAATCAAATGGAGTTAACCAATTTTGCAGAACTCCAAACCATTCTTGTGGAATACTCCCGTTATTGAAAATATATATTTTCAAATTTCTATGATAAGCACACAATGATTTTATGGTTACAATAGCTTGTTCACAATAACTTCTATCAAAACATAATACAATAGCTTTTTTCATTTTGTATTTACTCTTTCTGAATTTTATAAATAACTTGCTAAAAAGCACAAATTTAATCTTTTATCAATACTCTCCACTTTTCTGCAATGACCTCATCCAAATAAGAGGCTGCAATGCGATATGAATGCTGCGATACTTCATTTTGATTCAAATCAAAAAACTCCAATACGGCCTTCGTCATTCTTTCAATACTTTCTTCTCTATCTTGACCTTCAGAATAGGGAACTAAATAACCATTCTTCCCATTTTGAATAAAGGTAGGTGCTCCGTAAGGGACATCTAAACCTACTAATCCCATACCAGAAGCCACCCCTTCAAGTAAGGTTAGCCCCAAGGTTTCCCAAGAAGAAGTTGATAGATAGAGCTGGTGTTTTTTATACTCTTCTTTTAAATTTTGATAACCACGTAACCTTATATACTCTTCCGCATTTAGCTCTGAAATCAGTTGGTTCAATTTATGATAATCTTCCCCTTGACCATAGATATCCAAAGTAAATCCTGGTATTTTCTCTTTGACCTTTGCTCCTACCTTAATCGCTATATCGACTTGTTTGCGATAGTTTAAGCGAGCAGCAAGCATAGCCGAATAAGGAACCATCGTCTCTACATTGCTCTCGATACTTTCGACACTAGCAGCTGGTATCACACAAATCGGACAGCTAGGTAAGCCCATCTCTCTTAGATAGTTCTCCAAGTCTGTTTTTTGTGCTTCTGTTGAAACAAGCATAAAATCAAAGGAGGTCGCATGTTGGAATAAATAATGATATTCATTATTCATCGCACCCGTCTTATATTGATGGAGAGAGTGCAGGAAAACTCCTATTTTTGCATGATTACCATATTCCAAAATTGCCTGTGAAAAGGAAAATCTAGAGACCCTGTCCATAAGGACGACATCATCAGAAGAAAGGGACAAGGATTGGATAAAATATTGCATCAAGTCGTATTCACCTTCAAGCCATTCTGAACCAAATCGATACCGTGTTTTTCCTAACGATTGGAAACCTTCATAGACCACTTCACTTTCGGAATTATAGAAACACCTTTTGCTCCACTGATACGTCCCTTGGTCAAACCACTCTCTACATATCAAGTAAGAAGTATAATGATCTCTCTGATAGAGTGTATCTTGATAAAAATGATCAACCTGATAAACTATTCCATCCTCACATTTCAGAAATAGCCTATGATCTTCAGATATTTGATAAACGATTTGATACTGGTCTCTCTCAACTATCGGACTATTCTCTAGGTGCAGTCTACTAATCATCTCTTCACTAGTGATAGTTGATTGTACCCCTTTTTCTCCTGCTAAGTAAAAGGGAGCAATCATCATTTTATCCAGAGGAATCCCTATATGTTGAAAATAAAGAAAATCTTCTCTTGGAGGAAGGACAGAAAAGATGTAACAAACATCCAAATCCATCTTTTTAAAGATCCTAGCACGATTGGCCTGAGAACGATCTACACCATTTGGTTCGTACCCTACTAATAAGTCGAATAGATAAACTGTCACTCAATTTTCCACCTTTCGAAAAGCTCTATTGTAATCTTCTTTAGTAGAAGATTGAATCCATTTCCATTGCTTTTGCAAAGCCAAATGATACATTTCCTCTGAAACGACAACCTTTTTTATAGCATCAATCAAATCAGCCGCAGCTTGACTGGAAGATAGATGCTCAGGACAGATAAAACCTCTCCTATGCTGGGTCTCCTTAAAAGCAAATAAAAGCAACCCTTTTTCTAAGGATTCTTCCACGGCATTCAATATTTCTATACTATGGTTAATATCTAAATACAAACTACACTGAGCTAGCAAACTTTCATACTCTGCCTGGCTAATCCCTGGATGTAAATAGACATTTTCACATCGTTCAAGATCCAATAGTCTAGGTCCCATATTCGTCAGAGCAGCGATATGAAACTCAATCATCGGCAGCTTCTCAATAATTTCCTCTATTTTTTCAATTTCTTGTGTGTGAGTCATGATGAGCGCACGATGGTGATTCACATTCATTTTTGAAGGATACAAGGGACTAATATGATGAATTTTATCGTTTGGAGCAAGGGATTCAAATACCGAATAATGATAAACATAGAGTCTATCTACTCTTGATAAGTATTCTTCTATTTCTTGGATTTGAATCGGTTCTTTAGAAGAATAAACTGCAGAAACTTTTTGACGATCTAAGTAATCTGCTATTTTTAAATCTCCAACAACTAGCACTTCATTTTCTAAATCAAAGAGCTCTAAACAAGCCTGCCATAGTTCATCTTCAGTATAAATATGGGTGATTTCATCTTTAAATAAAGTATATAAGCTTCGCTCTACATTTTTAATCATCAATAGAGTATTTTGAGCGTCATAATAATGAACCGAGATACTCTTTTCTGATTCATCCATTATCTCCTGTTTATAACGCCAACCATTTTCTAAATAGTAATCACAGCTTATAACTTTTCCCTGATTATCCCACCATTCAACCCTGTCTACTGTATATAATTCTTTACAACGGTAGAAAATCTGACCTCGTTGAATATCTTTATCCCATATGGTTGCGCAATCTTCTTCCATACAAATTTCCCAATATTTAGGAACCACCACCCTCAAAGCTATCAATGATTCACTTTTATATTGATTTAATACTGATTTCTTTGCAAGTAGCATCGGTAAAAAATGAATATAGTCTTGAGTCTGTTCTGCATACTCCATAGTTACAACATGAACCTCAATACCAGAAGAAAGTACATTTTCTACAAATTGCTGCTCATCCAGATTATACTGCTTTGTTAGATAAAGCATCTATATCTCCCTTTTATTCCTCCATAATCATAGACTGATTAAAATGATAATTCCTATAAAGATAGAATGTAATCACACATCTTTTGAGGTTCCGAACTAGAGAATACCTGATCCACATGATAGGGATTCACTACCGTATCAAATGTTAGGATTGGTTTTCCTTTTTGTTTTGCAGTTTCAATTACTTGTTGATTTTTTTCCTCATAGTTAATGTCTAAATAAATATCACACTCATCAACCAACCGCTTGCGATTCCAATCTAAAATAGCTGGATATAATCTCACATTTTCATATTTTCGTAAACAATTCAGAATATCACCCATCAATGTATTAGCTGCTATATGAAACATGAAATTTGGTAAATGAGTCACTAGATAATCAATCTGTTCCAATGACTGACTATCAGTCATAATAAATATGTCACGTTTTTTTCTAGGTGTTTTATGACTCGTAATCTCTGACCAGTCCATCATTGAATATCTCCACCATACTTCTCTTAAACGAGAGTAAGATCTTAAATTCCAAGGCTTATCTCCTGAAAGATAATGAATAATCGCTGGCAATGGGTCTGTCGACATTTCTAAAATAAAATACTGCTGTCTCTCCTCTGCAATTCGGTCATAACCAACTTGGAAATTGTAAGTATCATCTAATACGATATAGCGTTCCCCTGCCACACGATTAAAGACAGTTTGATCTGATTCTGGCAATGTTTCATGATCCCTATCAGTGATTTCGATTAAAGTTGCTTGAATATTTTCTTCTTTCCACAACTTATTATTAACTAGCAAGACACCCGAATTAAATCTATCTTCTAATCCATAAATAACTTTGGCCGCTGCCAAAAGTTTATCACCAAGTTCGATTTCAAATAACTCATTTAGTGATCTCGTTACAATCGTATCACTATCCAAATACAGCACCTTATCTTCTTCCACAAATTGTGGGATAAAGTATCTCGCAAAAGACATGTGATTCATATGAGCCCCAAACGGAGGTAACTTCCATGTTTTTGAGACCAAACCACTTGTCAACTTCACATCAACTAATTCACTCTGCTTCTGACCCATTTTTTCACGAACACTGATAAACCATTCCTGAGGAATATCTTGATTCAAAATATACACTTTGCAATTGTCATGGTGATAGCAAATTGACTTTAATGTTGCTTCTATATATCGAATATAGCCATAATCACCAGCTAAAACAAATGTTAATTTTTCCATTGTATTTACCTATTTCCTATCTCTATTTATTTTCCAGATAATTTATAATTTATTTTCAAACTCAACAAACATCAAAGATCACTACATACCTATAGTAGAAGAATATTGAAAACGCTTAAAAAGATTGTGAAAGAGTATAGATTCAATTCAAATCTCGGGCTTTCTTTATACTAAATCATTTTGTCTTGATAATATCAAATAAAATTATAAAATATTGAAAAACATTCCCATTCTAAATTATATCATCATTTTCCCTTACAAGACAACCAAAAACCCTTGAAAAGTTTAACTTTTCAAGGGTTTCTTTCAGCATTTTTTGCTTAATAAGAAAACTTTTTATTGGTATTCTTATTAATCTTCCTGATCATTTTTACGACGTTTCGCAATCAATCCAAGACCAGTCATGGCTGCCAAAGCACCAAGTAGTACAGATGATTTAGATGTTTCTGTACCAGTATTTGGTAATTGTTTTCTTGACTTGCCTTCTGATTCTGTTCTTGATTCAGAAGCTGACATATTTGCTGCGACTGATGTAGACTCAGAAACTGACATGCTTGCTGATGCAGAAGTATCTGTTGATGTTGATACTGAATCACTTGCTGAAGCTGATACGCTTGTTGACGCAGATACAGATTCAGAAACAGATGTACTTACTGAAGCTGACGCACTTGTTAATCGTGAAGTACTTTCGCTCAAGATAAAGTCTGGTTTGTCCGTACTATTTGGATCTCCCATACTTGTTGATAGTGAGTCAGATACTGACTTACTTGCTGACGCTGACTCACTTAGCGACGTGCTTGTCGAAGCTGACTCTGAAGCAAGTTTAGAGGCAGATTCACTTGCCACATTGCTTGTAGATACTGATTCTAGCACACTATCTATATCTATCATTTTCTTAGAGTAGATTTCAGGTTCACCTTTACTTGTGATAATAGATGTACTTGCCGCCCTAGATGCAGATTCGCTTACTGAGTTACTTGTTGAAGCTGATTCTGAAGCTTGCTTAGATGCTGATTCGCTCACTGAGTTGCTTGTTGAAGCTGATTCTGAAGCTACCTTAGATGCAGACTCGCTTACTGAGTTACTTGTTGAAGCTGACTCTGAAGCTACTTTAGATGCTGATTCGCTTACTGAGGTGCTTGTTGAAGCTGACTCTGAAGCTACTTTAGATGCTGATTCGCTTACTGAGGTGCTTGTTGAAGCTGACTCTGAAGCTACCTTAGATGCAGACTCGCTTACTGAGTTACTTGTTGAAGCTGACTCTGAAGCTACCTTAGATGCAGACTCGCTCACTGAGGTGCTTGTTGAAGCTGATTCTGAAGCAACCTTAGAGGCTGACTCACTCACTGAGGTGCTTGTTGAAGCTGACTCTGATGTCACTTTAGATGCTGACTTAGATACAGATGTACTTGTTGAATCATCAGCACAAGAACATGTTGGTGAAGCAGAAATACTTGCACTAATTGAAGTAGACAGTGAGGCTGATTCTGAGAAGAACTTAGATACAGAAGTTGAATGTGAAGTGCTTCCTGATAACGATTCTGAGAAGAACTTAGATACAGATTCTGATTGTAATTTACTTGTAGATAGTGATTCTGAGAATAATCTAGAAACTGATTCTGATACCGATGTACTTACAGAATTTCCTTCTGATATCAATTTAGAAACTGATTCTGATACTGACTCACTTACTGAAGCTGCAGATTCACTTACTGA